>JAIYCK010000175.1 GCA_027488055.1 Flavobacteriales bacterium
GACATCAATCTCCCATGTATCCGCTGTACAATCCACAAACACAGGCGTCGCACCTGCGTGTGAAACACCCCATGCAGTAGCGATGAAAGTATCTGCTGGAATAATCACTTCGTCGCCGGGACCAATACCAAGCGCCAACATAGCGAGATGCAAAGCAGTTGTGCCGTTGTTGACACCCACTGCATAGGTTGTATTGCAAAAACGTGCGAATTCTTTTTCAAAGGCCTCCACATATGGGCCGCCGCTGAAAGCAGTTTGGGCATACACCTTTTCCCAAAGGGCAAATACTTCTTCTTTGATTTGATGGTGTTGACCTTGCAAATCAAGGCATGGGATTTTAGAAAGGGTCGTTGTGGACTCAGCCATATGCTCAGAAATTGAAAATTAAGTTCAAACCGAAATACCTCGGGGTTTTAGTTGGTTGTTGGCATTATCTGTTGAAAGCTTCCTTTTCTGACCAGCCTTGACGCTGGAATGTGAGCATTCCATGGCCTGCTGATCTCGTTGAATCATCCAACAAAATAACGCCCGCAAGATAATCGCAAATGGTGTGTATTGCCTTAGAATACACAACTTAATAAGATTAAAATTACAATAAATTTGTGGGGATGCGATCGCTGACTTGGCCAATCACTTTGGCTGGATTTCCCACCACGATGGAGTACGGCGGCACATCGCGTGTCACTACCGCTCCAGCGCCAATGAGTGCGTGCTCGCCGATTGTCACTCCGCAGATGATAGTTGCATTGCTGCCAATGGAAACACCTTGCTCTATAAAAGTCTCTACTAATTTCCAATCGGCCTCTGTCTGCGATGAACCGTCGGCATTGGTGGCTCTTGGGAACAAGTCGTTGGTAAACATGACCCCGTGTCCAATGAAACAATTGTCTTGAATGTGCACACCCTCGCACACAAAAGTGTGACTGGAAATCTTGCAATTCTTGCCAATAGTAGCTCCTTTTTGAATTTCTACAAATGCGCCCACCTTGCTTCCATCGTCGATGGAGCATCCATACGCATTTACAAAATTGAATATTTTGACGTCTTTGCCAACGCGCACGTTGTTGAGACTTTGTTTGTCGTTTTGCACCGTGATTGTTTCCATCGGGTTGCTTACAATTTTATTTCCTTACCTTGTTGTTTGATCGAATGCTGAGCGGCTTCCAAAATTTTCACCGTATTCAGTCCGCTGCGGTAGCTCGCCACAGGCTCTTTTCCTGTCATAATGCTTTGAATGAAATCCTTGGCCATTCCAGCCAACGCTTCACCACCTTCTAATTTGGGAATATATACATCGCCTACGCGGTAATCCACTAGAATCCGCTGTTTCTCCTCTGGGGTGCGCACACTGTGGGCCGTATCGTAGATTTTGATTTTTTCGGTTGGCTCCATATCATTGAATACCACCATCTTGTGATCGCCGCCCACCAGCATCATCCTGATTTTGAGTGGTGAAGACCAACTGCAATTGAAATGGGCCATGAAATCATGCTGATAATTGACACTTAAATAGGCAATGTTTTCAATGCCATTGTGTATGTGACTCACACCCGTCGCATTGACCGAAATCGGCAGCGTGGGTTCTAAGAAATCCAAGATACTGATATCGTGCGGAGCTAAATCCCAGAGCACATTGACATCTTGTTGAATCAAACCTAAATTGATACGTGTACTGTCAAAATATTTGAACTTCCCGATGGATCCTTCCTCGATGAGTGCTTTGATCTTGCGCACCGACGGTGTATATAAAAAGGTATGATCCACCATCAAGGTTTTGCCATGGCGAATCGCCAACTCAATGAGTTCCTCTGCATGTGCGACCGTATCCGTCATTGGTTTCTCCAAAAGCACATGTTTGCCAGCATTCAAAGCCTTTTTAGCTAAATCGAAATGCGTGAAAACGGGCGTGGCGATCACTACACAATCAATCGCGGTGTCGTGGATGACCGCATCGATATCGGTGGAAGTATGGAGACCTGGGTACAATCGCGTCGCAGCGGCTAGTCTTTCCGGACTCAAATCCGCAACCGTATGTACATGGCAATCCGCTGCTGCAGCAAAATTGCGGACCAAATTGGGGCCCCAATATCCAAAACCTATGATGGCACAATTCACTTGACTCATGATAATTGACAATAAAAAAGTATAAGCCTCTCCACATTTTAGTCGTAGTCGAGAGGATGCAAATATGAATGCAAAGGGGTTAAAATGGTTTGAAGCCAATAAAAAACTCTTATTAAGACAAATCGCGCTCGATCCAAAGTCGCCAGAAAGCTGGGGCCAAATGATTCTTGCAGCTTATTTCAAAATAATCCAGTTCCGCTCAAAAATATAGGAATCAGCTCATAAGGGCCATGCTGTTGTGATTGTTTGAAAAAAAGCGTACATTTGGGGAAGTGTTCGAGTCAACCTTAGACTTTTATTATTTTTACCCATGAACATTCAGACCTTCCATCATGTTGAGGATTCAATATGAGACAACAAGAGTTCAGTATCAAAGAATTAGAAAGCTTTACCGGAATCAAAGCGCATACTATCCGAATTTGGGAGCAGCGTTACGGTATACTTAGCCCTGTGCGAAGTGATACCAATATCCGTATCTATACCGACAAGGATCTCAAAATCCTTCTCAATGTGAGCTTGCTTAATAATTTGGGTCACAAGATCTCCAACATCTCTAAAATGTCGGAAGAAGAAGTGGCCGATCTGATTGCGAAGTACAGTAGTCCTGAGCATACGGATCACAAAATGATGCACACACTGAAACTATCGATGTTGCATTATGATGAGACGAGTTTCAACAATTTTGTAGATCCATTTATCGAGCAAAACGGTCTTGAAGCTGCGTTTAAACAAGTCTTCCTACCATTTTTGAGACAAATCGGTTACCTCTGGCAAACCGACGCTATTTGTCCAGCACAAGAGCATTTTATCTCCAATTTGGTGCGCCAGAAAATGTTTGCGCAGATTGAAAGAGAGAAAGTGAATCCTCCAGACAAGGAAACCACTTTCGTGCTATTTCTGCCTGATCTAGAGATTCACGAGATCTCATTGATCATGATGCAATTCATCCTTAAACAAAGAGGTTATAAAACCATCTTATTGGGCCAAAGTGTGCCGATGGATGATCTGCTCGATGTTCACAAACGACTGGGTTCTGTGGAATTCGTATCTATTTTTACGACCAATCCGCCCTCTGTGCTTGCTGAGGACTACCTCAAGAAAATTGTCCAGATGTTTGATCAAACCGATTGCTTCTTCCATTTAACTGGATATAGTTTAAAGGATATCAAATCACCCAACATTCAATA
This sequence comes from Flavobacteriales bacterium, assembly GCA_027488055.1. Classification (GTDB taxonomy): domain Bacteria; phylum Bacteroidota; class Bacteroidia; order Flavobacteriales_D; family Sanyastnellaceae; genus CANHSF01. The sequence goes on from JAIYCK010000175.1 coordinate 3,312, forward strand.
CATCCAGATTTACCCCAATATGGAACTGATGCTTCAATCTTTGTTGGAGTATAAGTAACCAATTTGAAAAAAATACATGGAAAATGGGAGCTCGAGCTCCCATTTTTCTTTTTTAGCCTTTTTCTAACTTGTTGACGCATTGATCTTTATCAATTTTGTTTAATCTTTTAACAAAATAATTCAACATTTCGTGCAACCATTGACGCTTTTGTTTAATCTTTGTACCAGAACATTAAACAGCAATACAATGAGCACCATCGAATTCAATCAACTATTAACGAGCAATTCAAAGTTCTTGAAGGGTTTCGCCTACAACTTCACCCGCAATACGGACGACGCCAACGATCTACTTCAGGACACCATGTTGAAAGCACTCCGCTATAAGGATCACTTTCAAGATGGCACCAATTTCAAAGGATGGTTGTTTACCATCATGCGCAATATTTTCATCAACGACTTCAAGCGCAAGAAACTGCGTAAAACGATGACAGATTCTACAGATGACCAATATTATCTTAATTATGGTCGTGTGAGTGATGACAGCGTCAACAAATCCATCAATGTCAAAGACATTCACAAATCAATTGACCAATTGAGCTATGAATACAAGACGCCATTTCAAATGTTCTTAGATGGCTATCACTACGATGAAATCGCTGATTCCATGGCCATTCCAATGGGCACTGTGAAGAGTAGAATTTTTCATGCTCGCAAGAAGCTCATGACTGATTTGGCTGATTTTCATTCTTAAAAAAGATTGCGCTCATGTTTGCATAGGCCGACTTTGTTCGGCCTATTTTTTTTGTTTCATACCAAGACTTTCCAGCCAAAACAGATACGAATAGCCCTCCATTTTTGTGGGATAATATATCCATTCTTCACATGCAACCTCCGTTATCTTTGCAGTGTCTAACCAACGAAACCTGCCCTACCCTATGATTCCATTTAACCTCGGAAAATGAATATATTACGCCTATATTTCAGTTTGCTCGCCATCATTGCACTTCAGATGCAGTCCATTTCGCAAGTGGTGGTCAACGAGTTTTCTACAGCCAATTATTCTCAGTGGAATATCGGTGATTTGCAAGACTGGATCGAACTATACAATACGGGAGCGGCTCCAGCTGATATTTCTGGCTTTTGGTTGAGCGATGATGCCACCAATCCACAGAAATGGGAATTTCCGGCAGGATCCACCATTCCAGCAGGCGGCTATATGGTAGTGCTGCTCAGTGGAACAGGAGATTACGACCCCAACTATCTCGGTTATCGCAATACTTCCTTCAAAGTCACCCAAACCAACGGTGAGACCCTGCTCTTTTCAAATACCAGTGGCACCGTGCTGGAATCCTTCAATATTGGTACTTTGGGTGCGCTGCAAGCTGACCATAGCTATGCCAGGACGATCGATGGCGCTGGCACTTGGGCCATACACACTACCCCAACTCCTGAGGCCACCAATGCAGGTCCCTCCTACACTGATTATACCAGTCAACCTACTTTCAATATCCAAGCAGGCTATCAATCGGGTCCCATCGGCGTCACGATCACAGGTGAGGCTGGTGCCACCATCTATTACACCACCGATGGCAGTGAGCCTGACAATACCGACAACCTATATACGGGAATTATCAATCTCAATTCAACCACAGTGCTGAGAGCCATCGCATACTCTGCCGATCCAACCGAATACCCGAGCTTGATAGAAACCAATACCTATTTCTTCGGAACAGATACACACAGTGTGGTCGTAGTTTCGATCGCTGGCGCCACCTTGAGCGACGGTCAATGGATCGGTAACGAAGAAACTTCCATTGAATTTTTTACCGCTGCTGGAACCTTTGTGGTCGAAAGTCACGGCGACAGCAACGAACATGGTAATGACAGTAATGCCTATGATCAACGTGGTTTCGACTACATCACCCGCGACGCCATGGGGTATGACAACGTGTTGGAAGCACCACTGCTTTCGAGTACCGATCGACCCAACTACGAGCGATTGATATTCAAAGCTGCAGCCAATGATAACTATCCGTATTCGGGCGGAGCGCACATCCGTGATGCGTATGTCCATCATTTATCGCACGTGGGTGGATTGCATTTGGATGAACGTAAAACGGAAACCTGCGTGCTTTACATCAATGGCGTATACTGGGGAGTATATGAGATTCGTGAAAAAGTAGACGACACCGACTTCACCGATTATTATTACGATCAGCCTGATGGTTTTGTGGATTTCATCAAAACATGGGGCGGAACTTGGAATGAATACGGAACCGCCAATGACTGGAACGACTTGGTGGCCTTTGCGACAACCAATGATCTCAGCGTGCAGGCCAATTATGATTATGTATTGACCCAATACAACCACATGAGCTTGATCGATTACTTTGTGCTCAACAGCTACGTGCTGTGCACCGACTGGCTCAATTGGAATACCGCTTGGTGGAGAGGTCGCCATCCCGATGGTGATGCCAAGCGCTGGAGATACGCACTGTGGGATATGGACAATACCTTTGGACACGGCGCCAATTACACCGGCGTGCCGAGCAACAGCCCCGATGCTGATCCGTGTCAGATCGACGAAATGGGCGATGTGGGTGGACAAGGACATGTCCCGATGTTGAATGCCATGTTTGACAATCCAGGCTTCACCGCGGATTATTTGCAGCGCTATGCTGCACTGAGCAATACCATTTTTAGCTGTGAATACATGAACCATGTACTCGACAGCATGGTGGACGTGCTTGCACCTGAAATGCAACGCCAATGCGAACGTTGGGGCGGCGACTACACCACATGGACCAACAATGTGCAGGCAATTCGCGATTTCATTGCGCAGCGTTGTAACGATGAAATTGTAGGTGGACTGGAAGATTGCTATGATGTAGAAGCATTCACTGTCACCGTGCAAATCGACGGCGTAGGTGAAATTGAATTTTCGACGGTGGAACTCAATGAAACCATTGCACCGTGGAGCGGAACATTTTTCGCTGATCTTCCTATACAACTTTCTGCAGCCACCATCGGGACTGGTTGTGGCAGCTTCACAGGTTGGCAGATCGTATCGGGCACAGGAGTGATCGCAGACCCCAATAGCCCCAATACGACCTTGACGCTCAGTTCGGATGTGACCATCGAAGCAGTCTTTAGTGCCCCTGCAACTGGCGCTATTGCTGTGATGACCGATATGAATTTGGCAGGAGCAGGTGCGATCCTATTCAACGGTTCAGCAGCAACGCCCCTGCCCTATACAGGCAATGTCGAAGCCGGCGCTCTTACGACCTTGAGTGTGACCACCAACGAATGGTTTGAATTCATCGAATGGGAAAGTTTGCACAGTGTCATCAGTCCGAATAACAACGCAACCACAATTACCTTGAATCCGTGCTTAGCCGATACGGTTACAGCCATTTTCGAGGCCATTCCACACTTTACAGTTACCTTGGATTTGGGCGATGAAGAGGGCGGAAACGTCTTGTTCAATGGACTGCCGATTGACGGCCCCTTGCCTTGGACACAAATATTAGAAGGAGCTATCAGCTATAGCTTTACCGCCATCCCAACAGATGAATGGAGTACCTTCCTCTATTGGTTGGTCAATGGTGAGCAAGTTTCGACAGAAGAACTGCTGACCATGATTTTGGATGAAGATGTAACGATCACCGCCGTTTTTGATGTCACCCCTCACGTGACTTTGACGGTCATGGTGGATCCTGTATTGTATGGCACCGTGGTTTTTGGCGATTACCAAACCACCACTTCGCTCACCGTGGAGATTGCTGCAGGCCAAAGCATGGATTTTCGTGCAATCCCTGCAGAATATTGGAACTTTAAGACATGGGACGCCCTACATACTTTGCCCAATGCATCGCCCGACAATACCATCAACAGTTTTGTCTTCAACCAAAGCGACACCGTGATTGCTCATTTTATCAAGGATGAGTTTGTGGTCTATGTGCCCAATTCCTTTACCCCCAACAGCGACGGCACGAACGATGTGTTTCGACCAGAGGGCAATGCCATCGATCCGGATCAATACCACCTAATGATTTTCAATCGCTGGGGAGAGAAAGTATTTGAAACGAACGACATGGATAAAGCCTGGGAAGGCGATCATCAATTGGGATCCTTCTACATTCCGGATTCCTTTTACCATTATGTGCTCAAAGCCAAATCAGTCCATGAGTATGAAGTGAAGGAATACAAGGGAAGTGTGTATGTTTTCCGATAGTCGATGGTAAACTTATTAGAATGGATTTGTAAACCACAATCTTCGGTAAAAGTCCCAAATTGAATTCCATTTTTACAATATCCAATCCGTTGGTTAGCCCACAGCGAATTGAGAGCAATTTAGGTTTTGGGAAATTTACCAAGTAAATTGTCATTGCTATGCACATTAACCAGAACTTGGCATTTACGAGCATCGTAAAGCTTAACCTAATTGGATTGCCTACCGGATGAACTCATAATATACAAATACCCAGGTCTCCATTCTTGCTTTGGCACTGGCAATATGCACGCTACAGCGTCTAAACATTGGTCAACGAAACCATTATATTTGGCTTTGACTAATGAAGCATATTTGAATTTAAGCCGAACGTAATTTCAGAGAATTTAATTGAAAAACTCCGATAACAAAGAATTCTTCAGCTCAAGCATTTCCGATTGGAGCATTATCGCATCACTAGTATCAGGTTCAGGCATTCTTCTTATACAACAACTTATACAATCAAAAAGAGCGGACCTTTTACTCCTTTTTCTTGAACCTGCAATTGCACTTGCGTTCTCCATTGTTTTTTTCGTTCCAATGTGGGCGAAACTTAAACTCCAACATGAAGGAGAACTTATACAATATCGATATTCAGGAAAGGGAGCCGATCTCTTACAAAAATTCCGCAATCATCTTTTGTGTTGGCTCATCCTCCCATTGATTATTGCCTTGCAACTCGCATCCATCCAGTCAATAAGTCATTTAGGACTGGATAGCCGGGCACTGGTCATTCTATTATTGGCTGCTACCTTAATCTTGACCGTTACGCGATATCACTTTGATCGAATGATTAAACTTGAAATTGGTGTATTCATAGCGACAGCCCTAGTCACCGCAGGACATTGCATTTATTCCGGCACTCATGGAACCAGGGAGCCATGTACTTATTTAGGGCAAGCACTAGATGCCAAACTAATAGCTCCGCCACTTTTGTTTTTTTGGTGGTTTTCAGGATTGGTTGATATCCCAGATATGCGCGCGCAAAAGCTTTTGCAAATTAAGGCTTCGTCATTGCTTCGATTTAAAGTAGCCATGCCCTATGCTGCGATGTTCCTGATACAATCCGTTTATTTATGGAAACCACTGCATCCCGATCAATCATTCTTTATTCCCGTGATCTGTATGCTACTATTGAATGCCTTAACCTTTATAAATAGCAACTTGCATTGGTCCGCTTCACTAATGACGCCATTCAACTCTTCCAAAGGCAATATTGCCCCAAGACAAAACATTAAGAGAATCAATAGCGTCCAAATCGCCAGTATAAGCATTGCTATTTTAATATTAATTTCTGGAAAAACTATTCAAGATATCTTTTCAAGTATAATTTTCCTCACTGCCGGGGTCGGACCAATATATCTTCTGCGGTGGATTTGGTATCGCGTCAATGCTTGGACACAATTATCAGCTATGATAGGCGCCATTGCATTCTCTCTGGCAATCTCCTTTATGTTTCCTCAGTTGCATTATTATAAACAACTGGCGCTTGCGGGGACTATCAACATTGGTGTTGCGCTAGTGATCATGTTTTTGACACAACGGGAAAATGAAAATCAAAAGGCTAGAGCATTTATTGTACAAATCAGTAGCCAAAATCCATTCAAAGACCTGCGCAATTGGTTCGCCTTTGCCGGACTTGCACTTTTCTTTATACTTATTTTATTTTCTGTGCAAATATTGAACTATTACTATCACTAATAAAAAGCAATAAGGGTTAATAAAAAGGACCCCTACTCTGACTTATTCGCTTTTGACCAATTTGATGTTGGAGACATTTGAATCGCAGACCAACTTTAGCCAATAAACACCCCTTGGCCAATTTGAGGCGTCTAGCTCGATACTTTGGTTGGCAGTCTCCTCTTCCACTATCATTCTTGCGCTAGCATCATATACACTCCAGTGCATAACCCTGCAGGGAGCAGGCAGTGAAACCAAGAAAACATCACACGAAGGATTAGGATAAACAGTTGGTCTATCCGTTGCGTGTTCATCTACACCGATATATATGAAGTTATATACAGGTGAAGTTCTCATGCATCCAAATTCATTTGAAACCTCCACAGAATAAATGCCTGACTGGGTTGCGTCATAGCTATTTCCGATTGCGCCATCAATCATTGTCCCATCATAATACCACTGATAAGTGCTAAACCCTGCTGTTGCTATCAACTGAGAGGCATTCTCACTAATGAAAGGGAAATTCGGAAGCGGATGAATTACTACAGAAGAAATAGGAGAAAAGAAGCTGCTGCTGCAGATATCATTTGTATTTAATTCGAAGAAATACTCCACATTACCCTCTGCGCCCGCAATAAACGAATAAGTTGGTGAAGAACCTGTACTCAACAAAACGCTATTGGTCAACCAAGGATAATTCGCATAAAAACCATATGTAGTTGTTGCGGGAAGCCCTGTGCTGTCTGCTGTAAGAGTGAGCAAGCTACCTTCACAAACATACGATGTGCTCACCGATAATTGAGCAGACACCACAGTGACATCCACTTGTATTGTGTTACTTACAATTGTGGGTTCAATGACACATGCATTGGTCGATGTATAAACCACATAAATCGATGAATTTTGGGTTATGTCATTCAAAACTATTGAATTCTCGTTAGATTGAGTATAGACTTCACCATTGACATACACATCGTACAACACCCCCTCTTCAGAATTGTCGATTTGGATTTCAACCGGTGTTCCCGCGCAAATTTGTGGATTTACCGCTGATAGATTTAGAATAGGATTCAGTGCTGAAATGGAAAACGGAAGGGAGTAACTGCCTAAAACGTAAGGGGCTGAGGCTATAACGCGAACTCGATAATTGTCCCCAGCTTGAATACCGACTGGGATTGAAATACTGATCTCAGAGGCTACAGATCCCGAAATACTTCCGACAACCAACGGATTGGCGAACCCTCCATTTGCATCACTCAACTCCACAGTGAATACGTTATCAGAGGCAAATGTGGACTCCGAAGTCAAAGTTACATTCACTGCAGAGCCAGGACAATAACTAGCAACTAAATTGTCAATAGCTACATTCCGAGGGACATTCATTCTCACTAGCCCTATTCTTTGCTGACCTTCAACTGAAGTAAAACTACCTCCAACATAAACGAAGCCATTATCTACTAAAGTGCTACTTGTTGCATTGTTAAAGTTCGGATACCAATTCAATGGTTGAAGATCATTGGCATTCAGAACGACGACATTGTTTACACTACTTGCATTCACCTCCGTAAATCCACCGTTTACAAAAACAATATCGCCGCTTTTGTATAACCGTGGTTGATTTTCGAAACTATCCAACTGAGGGATATAAGTCATAAGTGAGCTCATTTGGCCCGTATTGTAATTTGTCTTAGAGACACCGTAGTAGTTCGAATTCACAAATCCTAGAGGATCATAAGCCCCGTCATTTGTGGGGTTTCGCTCGTTGAATGAACCCGCCATGATGACATCATAACCATCCAACTCAAGATCGTCTATCGATTTAACATCTCTGAATAATCCGCTGTTCAATAAGTGGTGTACTCCAGGATTAAACAAATTTAAACCAATTGGCTCACCTGTTGTGGCATCATACGCATGCAGCGGATTGGCGGGAAAAGGTAAAATGCAGCCTTCCAAAACCCTAGAACCGGTAATTAAAATGTTTCCACTTTTTCTGAAACAATTTACGAGTGACAAATTATCATTCGGACTGTTCCATAATACTGCATTTGTTTCAGGATTATACGACAAGAGTTTTGACCCCAATAAAGTCGAGCAGTAATCGGTGTATCCCGTTTGTGAAACAAATAATCGTCCTCCCGAGAACATCAAAGCAGCCCTTGCCCAATTGTAGAAATTGGAATAAATTTCGCCTGCATTGGAGCTTTGCAAAGCTCCGTCTAAAGCTATGTTTTCAGAAGAGACATCGAAGGCCGTAAGATAGTCCAGATTCGAAAAATTGTTTGTTATTGAATAAAGTGTTTGACCGCTAATAGCGATTCTGCGATGTATCGCAGGATCACTCGTGTATGCCTTGACGATGCGATTGGTCAGTGGATTGTAGGCGAAAAGACCATTCGTATTTTGACCTCCAACTGCACTAAATTCGCCACCAATAAACAAACTATTGTTACTTGCAACTACGCAATTCACTATGCCATTTGGCTGAGGATCCCAGCCAGATATTAATGCACCGGTACTCAAGGAATTGCGCTGAACCCAACCACCTCCACCAATGCGAGTTGTAATCAGTTCATTGTTTTGAATCAAAACACGGCGAACGGTCAAATTGCTCGCATAAGGATAGCCTAGAAAACTAGCATTTTGAAAAGAAAAAGTTGAAAGTACATTGCCCGTAATCGGATCAAACTTCTTATTTCCTATGAATATGCCGTCATCGTTGGCAGCAAAATTAAAACCACAAACCATGGCTGGATTGTAATAGGTATCCGAATAAACAAAGTTTCCAGCATTTCCAAACTCAAGATCAAGATTCGCAAAAGTTGTGCGGTTAGAAACAACCGTCGATCCAATAGTATTAAAATTGCCAGAGACATATAGAAATCCAGACGAATATTCTATACCACAAATACTCGCCGGTGCGCTATCATTTGGATTGTTTTCTGTTGGCACCGGATGCCATGGTTGCAATTCTCCTGACGGATAAGATACCGCTGCTGCGCATGAACGCGCCTGCCCCTCCACTTGCGTTATAAGAGGACCAGTAAAGTAAAGTCGATCGTTCACAAATACCATGTCACTTACAGCACCTAGGACATCGGGCGCCCAAGATTCAATCGAATGAGAAAAGGTATTGACCGCAAATAAGTTCGATCTGCGATCACCAGCTGCAGAATCAAAATTTCCACCCACGAAAAACTGATCACCAGATAAAGATAGCACATTAACAGACGAGCCAGTCAAAAGTGGATTCCAAATTTCTTCTACATCAAAATCAGAAAGGTTGTTAAAGTATGGTGTGTAGATCAATCTGGCCAATTTATTCCTTGAATAGGTTATACCTGAGCGCTCTAATGCAGTAAAATTACCTCCAAGGTATATATCGTTACCAACAATGCTTATGGATTTTACCAAATCA
>JAIYCK010000110.1 GCA_027488055.1 Flavobacteriales bacterium
CCCAAGTGCAGGTTGAAACAACCTCAGGTCGCTTTACCATTCAACTCAACATCGATGTCGCACCGGGTAGCGTTGTGAACTTTGTTTCCCTGATGCAATCAGGCTTTTACGACCTCAAATATTTTCACAGGATGGTACCCAATTTTGTGATTCAAGGAGGTTGTCCCAGAGGTGACGGAATGGGTTCAACACCTTACACCATTCGAAGCGAATTCAGTCAATTGACCTACCTCGCGGGCACTATTGGTTTGGCTAGCTCAGGAAGAGATACCGAGAGTTGTCAATGGTTTATGAGCCACTTGCCCACTCCCCATCTGGATGGACGCTATACTATCTTCGGGAAGGTTGTTGCCGGCTTGTCCGTCGCGCAGCAATTGAGCATTGGCGACCAAATCATTTCGATCCGTCCGTTGAATTTTTCCTAACTAGGTTTTTTGTTTTTCTCGTTTGGCTGCTGGAAACAAAATGTTGTTCAAGATCAATCGGTAGCCCGCCGAATTGGGAAACAAGTTCAGATCCGTTGGAGGATCATTTACTAAGTGGCGATAATCTTCTGGATCGTGACCACCGTAATATGTCCATTGGCCTTGACCCAATTCCCCATGAATGTACTTCGCTGCTTTGATATTGCGCGAAGTCCCCATGATCGTGACATTGGGCTTGATGTACTTCTCTTGAAACGAAGTTGTTTGCCCCATGAATCCATGTATCACTTGCGTGTGATTTTGGGTCAGAATAGTGGGAATGACATCCCATTTTGCAGAAAAATCGAAGAGCGTAAAGAAGTCATTCGCTTGGCTCATCGGAGGCGCATTGTGGAGTTCTGTGCCATCAATTTCCGAAAATTCATACACCATCGGATCCTTGTCCAATCGGTAATTTTGAAAAGCAAAACCCTCGGTAAAATTGAGTTTACTTTGAGAATTGGGATCGCTTGGATCGCCATCGAAAACACTTTCCACGATATCCACCTCTTGCGCAGCCAAGGCGATATCAAATGAGTCGGTGCCACTGCACATCGTAAAAAGAAAACCTCCACCCAGCACAAAATCACGAATCTTAAGAGCGATGGATCTTTTCATTTCAGACACTTTGGCAAAACCCAATTTGGCAGCCATGGCCTCCTGTTGTTGCACTTCTTGTTGATACCACGCGGCACTTTTATAGTTCCGATAAAACTTTCCGTATTGTCCCGTGAAGTCCTCGTGATGCAAGTGCAGCCAATCGTATTTCACAAGGTCTCCACGATGGATTTCTTCATCATACACCACTGTATAAGGTATTTCAGCATAGGTCAATACAAGTGTGACGGCATCGTCCCATGGTTGCTTGCCGCCTGGTGAGTACACTGCAATTTTAGGCGCCACCTCCAATTTCACTCTTTCCATGTTGACTTCTGGATCGGCGATTTCGCTGTATATCTGTTGAGCTTGAACATCCGCAATGGGTTGACAAGAAATACCTCGTATCGCGCACTCTTTGACAATTGCATCCGCCTGATCGCACAAGAAACTTCCTCCCCGATAATTCAGCAACCATTCGATCGACAATCCATTTTGCAAAATCCAATAAGACATTCCATACGCCTTGAGATGATTGGTTTGCGATTCATCCATGGGGATGAGCAACTTGCCTGCGCAAAGCGGCAGATAGGCGATTAAAATTGAAACAACGATGATAATTTTCTTCATAGACTCCCGTGCATTGTCAAGCGTAAATTTACACAACAAAGTGCGTTGAGGAGTCATCTAAGTTTGGGCCAAAAAACGAAATAACGTTAAACACTAGGCGCGCGTTTCAAATCGAATTGCCTTCCTAGAACGGAGCGTCATCGCCACCATAACCAAAGGGCTCGTCATCGTCCTTCATGTCGTTGAGTTTAGACGAAATTGTGATCGTTGTCGGGCCAGGAGGTGGCGCACCGCCGAAGGTAGTGTTAGCCTGCATAGCTTCACCGTATTGCGGATTGTCAAAATCATAACCATCCACATTGGCAAATTTCGCCAAACGACCAACGAATTTGAGATTGACATCTCCCGTGGCTCCATTTCTGTGCTTAGCGATGATTACAGTTCCTTTTCCCTGCGTTGGGTTTCCCTCTTGGTCTTCTGTGATCCCGTAATATTCCGCACGATACAAGAAGGCCACAATGTCCGCATCCTGCTCAATCGCACCCGATTCACGCAAGTCAGAAAGTACAGGTCGCTTGTCCCCTCCTCTCGTTTCTACCGCACGCGACAACTGAGACAGTGCGATTACGGGCACATCCAATTCCTTGGCTATTCCTTTGATACTTCTTGAGATAGTAGATATTTCTTGCTCGCGATTTCCTCCTTTGGTATCGCCGCCCGCAGTCATCAGCTGCAAGTAATCGATGATCACCATTTGAATACCATGTTGGGCCTTGAGGCGTCGGCATTTGGCTCGCAGTTCAAAGACCGATAGCCCGGGAGTATCATCGATAAAGATTGGAGCCTCCGAAATACGCGAAATACGCTGATGAAGTTGCTGAAACTCATGATCCGCAAGACTTCCTTTTCTCAACTTTTCGGCATCGATTTCGGTTTCGCTGGAGATCAAACGTTGCACCAACTGTACACTGGCCATTTCCAGTGAAAATATTGCCACTGGAATATTGAACTCTACGGCCATGTTGCGTGCCATCGACAATACAAATGCCGTTTTACCCATTGCAGGTCGAGCCGCTACCACGATCATATCACTTCGTTGCCAGCCGCTTGTAATACGATCCAATGCGGTGAATCCCGAGGGCACACCACTCACGCCGTCGGCATTTTTCCGAGCGTTTTCGATTTGATCCAATGCCTCTTTGATGAGCGAACTCATCTTGTCATAGTTCTTTCGAATGTTGCCTTCAGCAATTTTGAACAAGCCTTGTTCTGCTTTGTCCATGAGATCAAACACATCACTGGATTCATCGTAACTGTCTTTGATAACCTCGCTGCACACCCTGATCAGTTCGCGTTGTATGTGCTTCTGAGCCACGATACGCGCATGCGTTTCGACGTTTGCCGTAGAGGCTACTTTGTTGGTCAGCTGAGCGATGAAAACTGGCCCACCAACTACTTCGAGTTCGCCTTGTTTGCGCAATTGATGCGTCACAGTGAGCAAGTCGATGGGTTCACCCTTTTGGAAGAGTGTCAGAATCGCATTGTAGACTCTGCCATGCGCATCCTTGTAAAAGCTATCTGCCTTCAAGATATCAATGACCACATTGACTGCGGTTTGTTCGAGCATCATGGCGCCGATTACCGCTTCTTCGAGATCTACAGCTTGCGGAGGTAGTTTTCCCAATTCACCACCCAGCGTGTTGCTCATTGCTTCACGGATGGTTTGGATACGATCTCTGCGCTTTTGTCTATTTTCGTTCTCGTTGATCATTTCTTGATAGTGCCTGCTATGAATATAAAGTTCGGTTTTGGGGTAAAAAAGAGGGGGAGTAAAAGTCGTTTAAAGTGATCCAATACGAAAGCCTTGTTCTCAACAATTACTACAAACCGCATTGTATAATTTTTGCAACTCCTCAAACCATTGCATTACAGACAATTTAGCTCGAAAAAGCAACTGAAAAACCACACTAAACCATAAGTTTTCAACCCTTATTTGGATGATCTCGGATTTTTAGTTATGCGGTTCCGTCAATTTCAAATCACACCTCCAAATACCTCTTCCAAAGGTGCCCACATACAGGAGTTGATTGCGGTAATCGATGTCCAAACATTTGATGGCACAACCAGGTAAACCAGTATATCTCCGAAACGCCGTTTCATGAAGCGATTTGCAAAATATACCTTGATCAGAACCGATGATCAAGTTGAATTTGGTTCGGTTATACATCATGGACTCGCACTTGGCGTTGCCGAGATTCGATGACACATCGGAATATGCATGTCCATTGAAAAAAAACAATTTATTTTGAGCCGTCGTATTGGACGTTAAGACCCAAAACTGATGCCGTGCGATGGGGTGAAAAAGGACGCTCACCACAATCCCTTCGGCTGGCAATTGCGGCAACTCCGTCCAGGTGATGCGCTCTACCTCTGGTGCATCGATTTGATTGGAATAAAACAGTCTAGCTTGCCGGATATTCGCATTGGAGAGCACATAGGCAATTCCAGAAGACTTGTCAAAATCATTCAAAAAAACATCGTATACACTGTGCATGGAGGTATCCGTCTGCGCATCAAAAATGGGAAGCCAAGATTCGCCACCGTCCATTGACCGCATGAGTCGTTTACCCCCCATATAGATGTGATCTGAGTTCAATGCATTTATGGCCATATTGGATTTCCATTCCGATTTGGAGTTTGGGATTTTATCCGCTTCAAAGAGGTCATTGGAGGTCATTTTAAATAGCATTCCATCTTGCACTGTCGCAATCATGGATTTTTTATCAGGCAACATGGCACAGTCGAAACCATCGCCCCAAACATGATGTGTATGCGACGAATCACGAATGGTATTGACCCCTGTGTCGTATGCTCCATACAGTAGATTGATCTTTTCGTCACTACTGACTGACAATCCAAACACATTGGCACACGATAATCCCACGCTGCGATCTGCCCAATGTACGCCGCCATCTTTGCTCACGCTCACACCGCCATCGTGGGCGGCATAAATGAGTTGGCCATCGGGCGCATACATCAATTGATGGCAATCATCGTGCATAAGATTGCTCACAGCCTTCTTAAAGGTTTTGGCTCCGTCATTGGAAAAATAGACTGGTTGCACGTCACACACGATCAGTTTGTTTGGATCATTCGGGTGAAAAGCAATTGCACGCGGTCGCAGATTAGACGGGCCCATTGCGTCATTTTCAGAGGCATGTAATAGTTGCCATTTCTCCTCCACGGCATCTAACAAATAAAGGCTTGAGAACCCTTCACCGCTTCCATCTGAACGCGTACTTGAGGTCAGAGAGACATACAAAAAACCAGGAAGATTTCGGTGAGGGTGTATTGTCATTCGTGCGAATGACAAGCATTTCGAACGATCCAACCCTTGCTCATTTACCTGCTGCCATTGATATCCATTGTCCTTGGACTTATACAAATCATGGCCCGATAAATACCAATCTAGTTGATTGCCCTTTTTGATATATGCGAGATCAAAGAAGTCCCCGTCGCATACTCGCTTCCATTTTGGTTCACTCACGAGGTTGCCTTTGCGGCTCACCTCCAGTGCATCGCAGAGCCAAAGACCTTGATTTGAAACCACCCATAGCCGATTGGATTGGATCGGGTCCAGGACCACCTTCCGAATAAAAAAAGAAGTTGTAGGATCAAGTTTATTTGGCCCCAAAGGCAAGCACGTCGCAGGATTGGAGCCTGCGATCGATTGATACCTTTGGCCACCATCGGAAGTCAAAAGAAGTGCATCGCATTCAGACCATGCGTTCTCATGATCACCCGTAGCGATCACCCACCAATCCCTTTTACGCGGATAGATTGCCACAGCGCCAACGCCAGATTGAGCAAGGCCATCGGTACCCGCCACGCGCCATTGCACCCCCCTATTTTGAGACACCCAAAGCCCACCCGTTACGGAGCTTGCAAGCAACATCGACGAATGTTTGGGATGCATGTATAAACCATTGATACGCCCA
>JAIYCK010000307.1 GCA_027488055.1 Flavobacteriales bacterium
AAAAAAATGATTCTGACTTGCCTCCTGCGCGAGTAATATCGGCAGACCTATTGCGCAAATATGCTCGCGGCATCTTGATAGGTAGTCCGCGGATTTACGATCAGCACGGGAATGTAATGCTCATTCGTGATTATTTTCTGCTCTGCATCCATTCCAAAACTGTGGATGAGTCGGTCTTTGGCGAAGTTGAGCATGCAGATCAAATCGATGTGGCCATCGTGCGCATACTGGATCACTTCTTTGATGAAACTTCCGCTGCCTCCATGGGTGCTAACAGTTTGGTAAGCAATGTTCCTGCTTTCGAGATAACCTTCGGCATAAGCCGTGTTGCGAAGCAATTTATTTTTGAGAAATTCATCGCTCTCCACTGGCGATATCAAATGAATTTCAGCTTGAAAAAGCGCCGCCGTGTCGCACGCGATTTTCAAAATTTGTTTGGCCTCTTGATGCAAATCGAGTGGAACAAGAATACTTTTTACAATGGAGGTTTTTGAGGTGTTTTCTTGCACCATCAAAAGAGGCACATCGCTTTCCGTAATAATACGCAAGGCATTTCCGCCAACTATATATTGCATGCCCTGCAGTCCATGTGTGCCCATGACGATGAGGTTGGCTTCCAAATGTTTGGCAACTGCTGGAATATCTTCGAAAATACTCCCCGACACAACGTGCATTTCGATGGGCCCTGCATCGGGGGGAGCAACGTGGTTGAATTGCTGCTTCATCTTGGCCATCGCCGTATCACCTTCATCGTCTGATTTGGTCACATGCAAGAGTTGCACTTGACTTTGGGTAAAACGGGAAAGTTCCAAAGCATAGTGCAACGCCTTGTCTGATACTTCTGAGAAATCGGTGGGTACGAGTATTTTTTGCATGTGGAATTCGGTTTTAAACTTTATCTCAAATGTATTTTACACACTCAAAGTTTTGCTGATTTTAGTCAGTTCCAGGACTGATTTGCGATGGTTATCGGTATGATAAAAGATCAAATGCATTGTGCTTTGAGGTCATGCCCAAGGGGGATGCAAGACGTGGTATTGTCCGCTAGCGGGGAAGGAGCGATATTACTCCTTTGCAAGGCTTATATTGCTGCGCCAAACCCATCATCACATTGACCACACAAGAGCTATATCAACTATTCGGTGCACAGATATACAATGTGGTCTTTTATCACTTGAACAATGTCGAGGAAACCGAAGAGGTGACGCAAGATGTGTTCGTGGCAGCCCATTTTCAAAGGGAACAGTTTAGAGGTCAAGCACAATGGGGTACGTACCTATATCGCATCGCGGTGAACAAATGTATTGATCGATTGCGTGCGCGCGAGCGACGCGCCAAATGGTTGAAATGGGTTCCATGGCAGGATACGCACGCAGTGCAATCCATTCCAGCGGATTCCGAAGCAGTATCACCAACAGAGCACAAGCTGCAATGGCTCTTAAACGAAATGGATGAGCTTCCGATCTCCCAGCGCACTGCATTTCTATTGATGAAGATGGAGGGTAAAACGCAGCGAGAGGTCGCGGATATCATGGACTTGTCGCCTAAAGCGGTTGAGTCTTTGGTGCAACGTGCCATGGCGAGCTTGAAGAAAAAATCGAAATTTTTCGAAGGATTGGACCAATAAAAGCGACTAACAAAATGAAAGAAAATCACATGAATCCATTTCCACGGGTTACACCCCATCCATATCTCTGGACCCGCATTGAGGCGGGTATTGCCAAGAGGAGCCAAAGCTCAGTGCATCCTGCAGTCCAATGGACCCTCTCAATCTGCGCTGCGGCCATGCTATGTTGGAGTCTTGTTCCGCCGGCAAGGCCAAAGGATACAGAGACGAATGCATATCATACTATTAATGTTTTGTACCATGAATAAGTCACGTTTACTTTGGACGGTGATGGCGTTGTGCATTCTTTGCAATGGTATTCTATTGTGGAAGATCTATGGCCAGGATGCTCGATGGCATCGTGGTAAGCACGAGCCCAAGCACATCATCATCGATGCACTTGGTTTTGATGATCAACAAATACAAGCATATGAGGAGCTGATCACAGAGCATCGAAAAGACATAGCTGCTTTGGAGCTTCAGATCATGGAAACAAGAGGCCAATGGTATCAGACTATTGGTGTGGTATCGACGATGGAAGATTCTAGTGCGATCGTCATTTCGGCATTGCAAGCGGATATTGAGCGTATTCATTACCGACATTTTCAGGAAATTCGAGCCCTCTGTAGACCAGAACAAGTGGCGGACTTCCAAAAGTTAGCTTCTCAGTTGCCTTCTTTGTTTCAACCCAAAAAACCGCACACAAAGTGAAGATTCTTTTGGGTATATGGTGGTGTTTGTTGGTGGGTCAAGCTACCGCAACAGATAGCCTAGAAGTGAATTTAATGTGGATGTATCGCAACCAACCGTGGGATCTGCAAACCCCCATCGTTGTGCGCGACTATACTGTGCAATTTGAGCGCATTCTCGTGTATGTTGGTTCATTGCAGTCAGCCCCTTCAAACGTTGACACTGCTTATTATTTGCTTGGAACCTCAGAAGATTGGACCAAGCTGCATTTCAAATCTCCTCTGCAAGTGCATGCAGGCGATAGGGTGGAGGTGCATTGGGGCGTGGATAGTCTTACACAGGTATCTGGCGCGATGCACGGCGATTTAGACCCTCAACACGGCATGTATTGGGCTTGGCAAAGCGGATACATTGCCGTCAAAATGGAAGGCCGATATACAGATGCCACAGGAAAGTCCAAGGCTTTTACATTTCATCTGGGAGGGTATCGCACGCCCGGTTGCTTTGCTGCATCGAGTTACGTGGTGAACGAGGATCACACCATCACCCTTCTTTGGGACGTGGACGCCTTGCTCGCTCAGTATGACTTTCGCGCCAAGGATCACTTGATGTTGCCTGGCAACGAAGCAACACAAATGTTTTTGGATATTATACCACATTCGGATTGAGGTGGCTGTCACATATCGTGTTAGCGGGAGCTATTGGTTGTGCCTTTGTTTGGCCTGAAGAGCGCTGCTCCGAGGTGCCTGCTTATTTTCCTCCAACGGTATTTGACTTGCCAACATCGGTAGTGGATCAGCAGCGCGCGGAATTGGGCAGAGCATTGTTCTATGATCCAATATTATCATTGGACAGCACCATATCATGTGCCTCATGTCATTCGCCTTATCACGCATTTGCCCACGTGGATCATGCCTTGAGTCACGGCATTGGCGATAGTATCGGAACGCGCAATGCACCAGGTCTTTTCAACTTGGCATGGTCCAAGATATTGATGTGGGATGGGGCTATCAACCATTTGGATATGCAGTCCATTGCTCCTATCACGCATCCCGATGAAATGGGCGAGTCCATGGCACATGTGATTCAAAAATTGAAGCGATCAAAACTATATCAAGATGCGTTGGCTAGCTGCTGGCCGGGTGAAGAGTGGGAGAGCTATCATGTGCTGCGCGCATTGAGTTTGTTTCAATCCACGCTGATAAGTCAAAGCGCTCGGTACGATGCGATGCGCAAAGGTCAAGTGGTCTTTACGCCAATGGAAAGCAAAGGCTATGCAGTGTTTCAACAACATTGCAATCAATGTCATCGCGAACCGCTATTTACCACGGGTGAATTGAGTAACAATGGATTGCCCATGGATACGCTACTGCGCGATGAAGGTGCTTATAAGGTGTTGCTAACTCCAGCCTCAAAAGGAATGTTTAAGATTCCAACACTGCGCAATTGGGCGTTTACTAAACCGTATATGCATGACGGCCGATTTCATCGCATACAGGATGTTTTGGCGCATTATCGCAATGGAACTTATAATACGTGGCCTTCGAATGTGCGAATGAATGCACCGCTTCGTATCAGTGAGGAAGAAAGTGTAGAACTCATGGCGTTTCTAAAAACCTTGAATGACAGCGCATTTGTTTTTGATCCCTCGCACCAATTTCCAAAACATTTTTTTGATCATGCGAAGGAAAAACAAACAAAAATCGACTAAACATATAAATACCCAACCCTATGAAATTATCTAACCCTTTTTGGATGTGCGCGATGTTTTCGATGACAGCCTTGCATCTATCATCCCAAACCAATCCGAT
>JAIYCK010000066.1 GCA_027488055.1 Flavobacteriales bacterium
ACCAAGGGCATCAGTGGTGCCGGATTGAAAAAATGAAGGCCGATCACACGGTCACTGTGCTTGCAACTTGCTGCCAAGGCAGTCATCGATAAACTGGATGTGTTGCTGGCCAAAATGCAATTCGGACTCACTACTTCCTCCAACTTTTGAAAGAGCGCTTTTTTGATTTCTAAATTCTCGATGATGGCTTCAATGACCATCTCACATGGAGCTAAATCGTGCATTGCCGATGAATAGCGAATACGGCTGATGATCGTATCCGCTTCGGTTTCGGTCAGTTTGCCTTTATCGGTGAGTTTCTTCATTGTGTCTTTGAGACTCAACGCTGCTTTATCTAGACTGGTTTGGGCCATGTCATATACAATCACCTCCGCTCCGGCTTGCGCGGCGACTTGTGCGATTCCTCCTCCCATGGCTCCTGCGCCAACAATTCCAATGATCTGCATTTCGATTTGTATTTTCTGAGCGCGAAATTGGTGCCTTTCCTCAAATATTCCATCAAGCTCGCTCAATATTTTCTATTTTTACTTCACATGCGATTGGCGCTACACCTGCATATAACTTTTTCCAATGGTTTCAGAACCTTTCTGCTGACTTTGTTTTTTGCGGCAGTACAAGCTGTCGCGGCACAAAAACCTGCGAAGTTGAGAAGCTTGGCCAATGAAGCTGCTGAGAAGGGCGATTGGGCAGGGGCCTACTCTTACTTGCAAGCGGCGTATGCCATCGATAGTGCATCATTTGAGGTGCGCGATGCATTGGCATTGGCTGCGTTCGAAATTGGGGATTTCGAAACGGCAATTAAGTTGTTTCAGGTGAATTATGACAAAGACAAGGGCCAGCTTCGACCTGATGCGTTATTCTATTTGGCTGCAGCTCAAAAGCGTTTGGGACAATATGAAAATGCCCAAAGAAATTATAAAACGTATCTCAAAAAATATAAGGCTAAGGGCCAAAAGTACCTATTGGAAAGAGCTGAACATGAAATGAAATCGGCGCAATGGGCGCTGCAATTCGCCTCCAATGATACCACCTATAAAACACCCACCCAGTGGGATGAAATTCGAACTACGCAATCCGAATATCTAGCTGCCAGGAAAGGTGACATTGCATTCTTTAACAGAACGGATTCGTTGGGCCATTGGAGAATGTGGTCTTTTAGCCAAGATGAGACCAAGGAAATTGAAGTTGGGTCATTGGATGCAAATAGTGATTGGGCCAATCTGACTTTCCTGGATAGCGCCCAAGTCCTTTTTGCCGTTCGAGCTAATGATATCACACGCATATACAGCGGCAAATGGAACGGAACACGCATCACCGATGCCAATCCTGTGGCTGGTCTGAATACGGAGGGAAGTCAAAATACGATGCCTTTTGTGGGGCGATACAATGGCGAGCAATGTGTATACTTCGTGTCGAATCGTGCAAATGGGGAGGGAGGTTTGGATATTTGGTATTCCATTGCGAAAGAAGGACGATGGCAGAAGCCTTTGAATGCAGGTGCCGCTGTCAATTCCCCGGGTGATGAATTGCTTCCGACTTATTTTTTCGACCAACTTTTTTTTGCGAGTGACTATCGTGTTGGTTTTGGCGGCATGGATGTTTTTGTCTCACCACTCATCAATGGTATCTGGCAGCAGGCCATCAATTTGGGGGACAAAGTCAATTCCCACCATCATGAAGTGGCCTTCCATCTTGACAAAGAAAATAAGCGTTTCTGGTTGGCTTCGTCGCGATCGGAGGAGTTGTGTTTAGATAATCTGACCTTTGGTTGTTTGGATGTTTTTCAAGGGCCATGGGATGTCAAGGAGGAAGTTAAAACAGATGAAAATCGACGCTTCTATGCATCATTGGCGGCTCTGAATGAGGCGCTTCCCGTGACCTTGTACTTTCACAATGATGAGCCCAATCCCAAAACATTGGATACTCTATCCACCATCAATTATGTGCAATCCTATGAGAGTTACATGGCGCTCATACCAAAGTATGTGGACGAAAACACCAAAAGCGTTTCAAGCGATGTAAAGGAAGAGCGAGCAGAAATGATCCAAGATTTTTTTGAACTGCAAGTCAAAAAGGGAAAGCAGGATTTAGATGCTTTTTGTGCGTTGCTTTTGGAGGAGTTGCAAAGCGGCCACAGCGTGCGCATCTGGATTCGTGGTTTTGCTAGTCCCCGTGCAAAGTCTGAATACAATTTGAATTTAACAAAGCGCAGGACCTCGAGTTTGATTAATCAGATCGCGACCATGCAGAATGGGGTATTCATGCCTTACATCGATGACAAAGCGACGAGCGGAGCGCGATTGGAGTTCATCCAATTGCCATTTGGAGAAATGAAGGCAAAGCAAGGGGTGAGCGATGATTTATTGGACGAAGAGGGCTCGATCTATTCAAGGAGCGCCTCGTTGGAGCGTAAAATCGAAATCGAATCCGCGACCATCATGCCCAATACGGTCAAGGAGCCTAAACTCGGGAAATACGAAGAGGTGCATGACTTCGGACTGATCTCGAAATACCAACCAGTGAAACATGTTTTTTATCTGCCTAATGAGGGAAATGCACCGATGGTGGTAGATAGCGTGATTGCTGAATGCGGATGTACCACACCTGAAATGGATATCAAAAATATATTGCCAGGAGAGAAAGGCCAATTGGATGTAACCTTTGATCCATTTGGTAAAAAAGGACATGCGACCAAAATCGTCACTGTTTATATCCGTGGAATGGAACCGAAAAGAATTACCCTCGAAGCGGAAATTGAAAAATAACTGCGCTTATCGCAAGGTGATTTTTTGGGTGCGTTGATTGCTATTGCCGCATCCGTCAACAGTAGACCACGTCCGCAATAAAATGTTGCCCTCTCTTACTTCTTGAAAGAGCACTTCGCAAAATGCACCGCTATTGTCTCGCGCGTCCACAGGAAATACCTGAGGGATTTGATCAGCCTTCACTGTCATGTCGTTCGGGATACCGATGAGATCCGGTGGCAGGATATCAGTCAGATGAACGATTTGGACAGCTGAAGCTTTTTCTCCCGCTTTATCTACGAAGTGAAAGGTGCGAACTAAAGTGCCCAAGCAACCACCGCTAAAAATTTCCTCCTCCAAATGGACTTGTAAGCCCCCAAATTGCGATTCCGCCTGAATAGGTGGTAACTCGGCAAGTGCTTCAATGTCACACGAGATTTCACTTGCGAACTTTTGAATCGTGATTTGCGCGAGCGCCATGTTCGTAATGAGCATGGTCAAAATGGTTAAAAAGATGGGAAGATGATGCGACTTGTGACTGACCATTAAGCCATTCTGGTGCAAATGAAATCTGATAGGAACAATTTTCATAAAGAGGAGTGTTATACGGGATGTGATCAAAAACGTTGCCACCAAAAACAAAAAAACCTTCACCAAGGCGAAGGGTTTTTTCTATAGTTGCAATTAAAATTACTTTTTTGCTACAAGTTCAAAGTCCATTTGAATATCATTGGACAATACTTTCTCTTTCACTGGCATAGAGAATTTAACACCATATTTGGTTCTGTCAAAAGTGATTGCACCTTTGATTTTTACGTTGTCGCCTTCGGTAGTCAAAGTCAAATTTTCAACTGTCTCTTCCAAGGTTGTTCCGCGAAGGGTCAAATTGCCTTTTCCTGTTGTTCCATTTACACTTGTGATGGCAAAGGTGGCAGTAGGGTTGTTGGCGATATCAAAAAAGTCTGGTGAGCTAAGATGACCTACCAAACCTTCTTTGGTTTTTTGACCAGTTGCTTCGTAAGCTGCATCTAATGGTGTGATGCTAGCCATGTCGATCACTACTTCTCCAGTGGTGATCTTGCCATCTTTCAAATTCACTTTACCAGAAGTGATGTTGATGGATCCGTTATGAGAATACAATCCAAGCATTTCACCTTTCCAGTTGAGCTTGCTAGCTGCAACGTCTACGTTCAATGCAGCATCACCTTTAAGGATGGCTGGTGTGTTGTCAGCAACGGGTGCTGGTGCTGGAGCGTGATCTCCTCCGCAAGAGGCAAGTGTTAAAACAGCAATGCTAGCTGCAAAAAAAAGTTTATTCATTGTGATTTATTATAATTGATTTCGGCAAAGATTGATTGAACGCCGCGGCCAAAGCGTTGATTTACGTCAACGTTCAATTTTACTTTATACTATTGATGTGCATCAATGATCAAAAGGATCCGAATACCGGGGATCAAAGAGCAGGGTGCTATCGGTAAGCGTGTGTAAGAATGCCACAAGTGCTTCTTTCTCCTCATCGGATAATTGCAGCTGATAAGGGGTGCCGCCTATGGTGAGTTCCTGTGTCACTCGTTCATCCAGTGTGAGCTGCGCTACCACCCCGTGATCGTAATGGTTGATTACATCCATCAAACTAGCAAAACG
>JAIYCK010000275.1 GCA_027488055.1 Flavobacteriales bacterium
CTTGTTGCTCAGTTCACTTTGAATGTGAACAATGCGATTGAGAAAAGGTGGGACATCTGTCATTTCCCAGCCTGCGCTTTCTACAATCGGCGACATGGCGATGATGGTGCCAAAATTAAATTCAATGAACGTCAGAACCTCTTCCATATTGGCCTCACGGTCACCCAAATTGCCTCCAATACACAAATAAATATCTCTCTGCAACATGCTGCGAAAATAAGCGATCTGCGAATTGCTTTTGTGTAGTGAGGTTCAAATATGTTGAGATCGCCTGGTGGGCGGGATCTCCTTTTGACCGATGACTGCTTCTCTCAACCGCTGGTGTAAGACATGCATATGGGTTTGGAATTCATCCTACATTTGAATCCAATTTTATAAAAAGCTATACCTATGTCATTCGGAAAAGCCATGTTAGCATCCTTGTTGGGCACTGTTCTCGCATTGATCTCGATTTTTTTATTGTTCTTTTTACTGTTGGTTGTATCCCTTGCCAGCGGAACCAAAGAAGAGGTGAAGGTGAAATCATCGAGTGTGTTGCATTTGACGTGCGACGCCATGTTATTGGAACGAGGCAACGACAATGAAAATGGACTGGCCAATGCCTTTGGAAGCGATGGACCAGGTATGGCCTTGGATCATTTCATTGCTGACATTCAACGCGCGAGCACAGATAGTCACATCGAAGGTATTTTCATTGAAATGAAGGGCATTGCAGGGGCTCCTAGTTCTTTGGTGGATGTGCGAAGAGCATTGGAAGAGTTCAAGTCCTCCGGCAAATGGATTGTTGCTTATGCCGAGGATTTTACACAGGGAGGTTATTACGTGAGCAGCGCGGCTGATGAAGTTTACATGTATCCACAAGGAACCTTGGATTGGAGAGGGATCAATGCGGAGGTTATGTTTTTCAAGAAGTTGTTGGATAAACTAGAGATCGAAGCGCAAGTGATCAGAGGTCCCAATAACAAATTCAAGAGCGCAGTGGAACCTTATATCTACGATCACATGTCGGACGCCAATCGGGCACAGATGGCCAGTTTCATCAGCGATGTATGGAATGTTATGTTGGACGATATAAGCATTTCGCGGAAAGTAGATATTACCAGCTTGAATGCTTTGGCCGATTCACTGACCTTAGTAGATCCAAAAAAAGCTGTTGAAGAGCGCATGTTGGATGGATTGAAGTACCGTGACGAAGTATTGGATGTGATCAAATCGAAATTGGGATTGGATGCCACTACCAAGGAGGATGACATTCATTTTATCACCCTAGAAGATTATCACCAAACAGGCGATGCACCGTCCTCTAAGGACAATGAGGTGGCTGTGGTGTATGCTGTAGGTGCCATCGAAAGTGGTGAGGGAAGTGACCAAGAGATCGGCAGTGACCGTATCGCTGCTGCCTTGCGCGACGCACGTTTGGATAACGACGTGAAGGCGATCGTCTTGCGTGTGAATTCACCTGGTGGAAGCGCTTTGGCGAGTGATGTGATTTGGCGCGAGACCATGCTCATCAAACAAAGCGGTAAACCATTTTATGTCTCCATGGGCGATTATGCAGCGAGCGGAGGGTATTATATCAGTTGCGCCGCGGATAAGATTTATGCCAATCCAAGCACTATCACAGGTAGCATTGGGGTTTTCGGAATTCTTCCGAACATGCAGAAATTTTTGGATAACAAATTAGGACTCACCTTTGATCGATATGAAACCAATCCACATGCAGATATGACCAGTGCTGTCAAGCCTTTGGATGAAACTGAGATGCGCGCGATGCAGTTGGTTGTGACCAATATCTACAATGATTTCATTCAAAAAGTTGCCAATGGCCGAGGCCTCACCATGGCTGAGGTGGATAGTATTGGTCAAGGCCGAGTGTGGAGTGGCATGGATGCACAACAAATTGGATTGGTTGATGAGATGGGTAATTTGGAGGATTGTATCAAGGCCGCTGCCAATAGCGCTGGAATCGCCGATTACGAGGTGGTTAAGCTGCCAGCCATGATCGATCCTTTCCAAGAACTAATTGAGCAATTAACGGGACAAAAACAAGCCGCATTGTTGGAAAAAGTCTTTGGACAAGAATATGAAATGTTGCAAAATGCGAAGCAGTTTATCCATATGAGCGGAGTCCAGGCGCGCTTGCCTTTTATTATGGAAATCCGCTAAGCGCCAGCTCATTCGGACTCAATCTATTCTCAGTCGATGATTAGCACATTTTCAATCGATGATGTACCTTTGCGCGCGTTTTGAAAAATCAAGACCGCGACTTACATGCTCAATGTTTCCAATGTTTCACTGCGTTATGGTAAACGCACTTTGTTCGAAGAGGTCAATCTCAAATTCACACATGGCAATTGCTATGGGGTGATTGGTGCCAATGGTGCCGGTAAATCTACTTTTTTAAAGATTCTATCGGGCGAGATTGAAGCCATGACCGGAGATATCTCGATGGGCTCTGGTGAGCGTATGTCTGTGTTGACGCAGAATCACTTTGCTTTTGATGAATACAGTGTGCTCAATGCAGTTTTGATGGGCAATAAAAAGCTGTACGACATCATGAAGGAGAAGGATGCTTTGTATGCCAAGGCCGACTTTACGGATGAAGATGGAGAGCGTGCAGCGAACTTAGAAATGATGTTTGCCGAAATGGATGGATGGAATGCGGAAAGCGATGCGGCAAACTTGCTCAGTGGACTGGGCATCAAAGAGGAGATACACCATGTTACTTTGGGGGATCTAAGCGGTAAGGAAAAGGTAAGGGTGTTGCTTGCTCAAGCATTATTCGGTAATCCTGATATCCTGCTATTGGATGAGCCTACCAATGACTTGGATGTGGAAACCATTTCTTGGCTGGAGGATTTTTTGGCTGATTTTCAGAATACAGTGATCGTGGTATCGCACGACCGTCACTTTTTGGACGCTGTGTGTACACATATTGTGGACATTGATTTTAGCAAGATTCAATTGTACACGGGCAATTATACATTTTGGTATGAAAGCAGTCAGTTGGCTTTGAGACAGCGTTCAGATCAAAATAAAAAGATGGAGGAGAAACGCAAGGAATTGCAAGAGTTCGTAGAGCGATTCAGTGCCAATGCCTCTAAATCAAAACAGGCAACGAGTCGTAAGAAATTATTGGAGAAATTGGTCATTGATGATATTCAGCCAAGCACACGGAAATATCCAGGCATCATCTTCCGTCCAGAGCGCGATTGTGGTGATCAAATCTTGAACATCGAAAACGTATCGAAAACATCTGCCGAGGGACTTCCTTTGTTTGCGCAGGTTAGTTTTAATCTCATCAAAGGCGATAAAGTAGCCATATTGTCGCGTGAACACAGCGCTATTACTGCCTTTTTTCAGATCATCAATGGATTGGAAGAATCAGAGAGTGGTACTGTAGAGTGGGGTAGTACCATCACAAAAGCATATTTACCGAATGATAATTCGGCTTATTTCACCAGCAATGATAACCTCATCGATTGGTTGCGCGAATATTCCAAAGACAAGGATGAGACATTTGTCCGTGGATTTTTAGGTAAAATGTTGTTCAGTGGTGAAGAAGTCATGAAAAAATGCAGCGTCTTGAGTGGTGGCGAAAAGGTGCGTTGCATGATCAGTCGCATGATGCTGGCAGGCGCCAATTGCTTGATCTTGGATGAGCCTACCAACCACTTGGATTTGGAGTCTATCACAGCTTTCAACAATGCCATGAAGGACTGGAAACATACAGCTTTGTTTACCTCGCATGACCATACGTTTACAGATACCGTAGCAAATCGAATCATCGAGATAACACCCAATGGCATGATTGACAAACGCATGTCATACGATGAATACTTGGCGGATAAATCGATCAAAGAACAGCGGGAGCGCTTGTATTCAGGCGTGTTGGCCTAATAGATTTAAATCAGTCATAGGATTCTTCGTCGGCGGCATCTTTGGCATATGGACTGGTTTTGCTTGAATGCTCTACCATGTGTTTGATGTCACTTAGTTCCTTTTCTGTCAAATGCCTCCATTGGCCCACAGGTGTATCCAAGGTAATGTTCATGATACGCACTCTTTTGAGGCGACTTACATGGTAGCCCAATGCCTCGCACATGCGGCGGATTTGTCTATTTAGGCCTTGGGTAAGTACGATGGTGAAGGTATACTGATCATGGCGAAAGACTTTGCAGGGTCTTGTTACAGTATCTAGAATTTCGACACCTGAGCTCATCTTTCGCAAAAAGTCCTTGGTAATGGGTTTATCTACACTTACCACATACTCCTTCTCATGTGCATTGTGTGCGCGTAAAATTTTGTTTACGATGTCACCGTCGCTAGTGAGTAAAATCAAACCCTCACTGGGCTTATCCAATC
>JAIYCK010000086.1 GCA_027488055.1 Flavobacteriales bacterium
AATCGATGTACAAGGACTTTAGACGCAAGCCAATGCCAATATTGGGTTGAAAGGTCATGCCATTGGATCCATCGAAATTTTTGATTTTAGTGGCATTGCCTATACCACCGCGAAGGAAAATCGTTTTGTTGTAACCGAGTTCGAATCCCAAAGAAGGGTCGATGCTGACAGGATTGGCCGTGATGAGCACATTGCGTTTCCCATCTGTGGTCATGGTCAGGTTAATCTCTGGAGCAACTGTGAACTTTTTAATTTGAAACACGCGCGCAGCGCCCACAATCAGTCGTGGCAAGGTCACTTCCAAACCATTGGTGGGAATGGCATTGCCAGTGGCCTCAAATACCTGCTTGGTGCGGTCGTCGAGACTATACGACCATGCGTTGAATGTACTCGTTACATCGCGCGCCACGGCACCAAAACGCCATTTGGAGGTATAATATTGAGCGCCTGCATCCAAACCAAATCCCCATGCGTTGGCAAAGCTTCCGATTTGTCGGTAAATGATCTTCGCATTGATGCCCCAAGAGAATCCAAGACGCTGGCCTTGGGTGTTGGTAGAAGCAGAGGCACTGGTGCCTGGAAATCCATTGCGACCATAGGAGAGAATGAAGGCATAATCCACGGCGCTAAAGGTGGTGATTCGATCGTAATCGATGTTTCCGCCAGCATCGATCAACTCAGTGGTGTTTGGTATGTCGTCCACGCCAAAACGCACAAAGGAAATTGCGGCCACGGAGCTACTGTCCAGTCGTTTCGCAATAGCGGCATAATCGTATTTCGCAATTCCAGCGAAGTACTCACTGTGCATCCCTGCCAGCTGCAAATCACAATTGACCCCAACAAGTCCGGCGGGATTCCAATATCCAGAGGTTACATCGTTCACCATGGCCACTTGAGCCAACGACATGCCCTGAGCTCTCGCTCCCACACCAATATTTAAGAATTCATTGGAATATTTGGGTGCGTCGCTTTGTCCAAAGCTTAAGGAAGTGATGAATACGCTCGCAAGGAGCAAACTGATATGTCGATTCAATGTCATGGTGAAGCAAAGGAAATACACAGCGTGTGGCACAAAAATACACACGGCACCATCAACGATTGAAGAATTGTTTTATTGTATGGGCGATTTGAGCGGGTTGAAGATCTTCAAAGATTTCTGCATGCTGGCAACCATGCTTTAGAAGACATTGCGCTGTTTGCGTTCCAAATGCCCAGCAAAAAGCTCCACTAGGCAATACATTGGATTGAAAAAACGACCGCACGTTGCTTGGACTGCTAAATATATATACGTCACATTCGGGCACTACCACTGAAATCATATGGGTTTCATAGCAGGCAAGATCCACTACTTGGTGCTCGCGCAAAACGCGTTGGATGCTTCGAAGGCTGATTTGAGATCCAGGAAAAAGGACCGTTTCAGCTTGGACAACTTGCGAAAAGGCCTCAGCCACCTGAGCAATATCGGCAGATTGACCTACAAAATCAATTGGGGCAAAAGAAGCAAGTGCCTTGGCAGAGGATGGACCGATGGCGCCATAGCGAACCATTGGAAGGTTGGGATTGGCTTGGAAAAAATGGTGAACAGCTTCTCGACTTGAAAAGAAAATCCATTCGAATGATTGCGCTGGCAGTTGAAAAGATAATGACTGAGTTCTGATGAGCGGCTCGCATACCCAATCGATTGATATTGATGCGCATTCTGCCATCACGGCTGACCACAATTCAGAAGATCGACTCACAAAGCATTTCATCCTTTTTGAATATCTAAAGCAGCCAATGTGGAGTGCACCAGGAAGTCAGGTTGTGCGTGCTGCATGGCTAATTGTTGCATCGGATCGCGCAGAGAATTGGTGAATGCGGTGTGCACATGCCAAAGGCCGTTTTGATTGAACGCGAAGGAGGATAGGGGCACTTGACAGCCTCCTCCGATACCTTTTAATATTGAACGTTCAATGTGCACTGCGGTCGCGGTTTCTGGATGGTGCAAGGATTTCAAAACGTCTTGCAGTTGCACATCAGCAGAACGACACTCAATGGCCAACGCTCCTTGTGCAGGGGCAGGTATCCATTGAAGTGGATCCAGTGTCACAGCATGCAGGCCTTCCAAGGAGGGTGCAATGCGATTGATGCCAGCCTTGGCGAGTACAATGGCATCCCACGTATTGTCTCTAAGTTTTTGAATGCGGGTTGGTACATTTCCACGCAGATCAACGAAGGCTATGTCGGGACGAGTATGGCCCAATATCATTTTGCGACGTATGGAGGAGGTGCCGACGATGGCATCAGGCGGCAAATGAAGGACAGCGTCCTTTTGAAATGATCTATCTTTAATGATTAACACTTCATTGGCCTCTTCACGTTTGGTGACAGCTGCAATGAGGAGTCCTTCGGGTTGCGTGGTCTCCAAGTCTTTGTGCGAATGCACGGCCATATCGATTTCATTGCTGAGTAAGGCATCTTGCAATTCTTTCGTGAAGAATCCTTTGCCTTCAATTTTATCAAAAGAAAGATCTTGAATTTTGTCGCCTTTGGTCTTGATGATTTTTATGTCTACGGCCCATCCAAGCTGATTCAGTTCATTTTGAATATGGTGTGCTTGCCAAAGCGCTAACTCACTGCCGCGAGTGCCAAGAATAATAGGTTGTTTCAACATGTGTAGGAATGGTACGTTCGTATCCTTGAACGCGGAATGTTCAATTCTTGCTAACTTCTTGCAATAATACTTCTTTGGCCATTTTCATTGGAACTGAAATATACTTTTTCTCCATATACGCCATCACTTTGTCCAATACAGCTCTCGATTGTTCGTCCAATTGTTCAAGATCCTTGGCGAAAACACTTCCAATCGCGGTTTCACGAATGTTTTTTATTACTTGTGGAATTTCCTGCATGGCAAGCTCGACGTGGCGTTCGTGTTGCATTTTCTCAAATTCCTTCATGCCTCTTTCGATGATTTCTTCGCATGCCGCGATGGCTTGTGCTCGGAACGCAATGTTGTTTTTTGCTATCTCCTGAATACGATTCATATCTGTATAACGCACATTTGGAAGTTCAGCAATTTCAGAATGAATATCTGCAGGCAAGGCCAAATCAATCACTGTGATCGAGTGTGTGAGATTATTCGTCATGCTTCGAAACAACTCAGGTCCAATCACAACGCTGTCTGAGGCTGTGCAAGAAATAAGAGCATCTAAACCCTCTGTGTAAAATGGCAACTCGTCTAACAACAAAAAATCACTTCCAAATTGCGACGCCAACGCTGCGCCTCGTTCTTGGCTTCGGTTCACTACTACCACATTTTTGTAGTCGTTTTCAAACAGAAATTTGTGCATGTTGCGGATGATCTGACCAGCGCCAATCAAGAGAATACGCGCCTCCTTTGGAAGTCCCGCATCTTGAAAACGCTGCCAAGCAAGTGAAGCCACACTCACGGGTTTCTTGGCCAAATCCGTGTGCGTATATATTTCTTTCGAAGTTTTGAGGATTTGCTTCCAAGCCAACCGAAGCTGGTCGCCGCACCAATTGTTTTTTTCGGCCTCTTCGTAGCTCAGGCGCATTTGGGTGATGATTTCACGTTCGCCGATCACCATGCTGTCAAGACTGCTAGCCACTTTGAGCAAATGCTCCAATGCCTCAGATTCGTTGAATCGTTCACATTTTTGAGCGATTTCACCTACAACGGTAGCTGATAAATGAGGGAAGAGCGCACTGATAAAGCGACTAGCAAAACCAGGACACACGTAGTGATCTAGCGTAAAAACAAACTCTACCCGGTTGCAGGTGCTCACATATACCAATTCATTTATTTGAAGTTCACTTTGAAGGGAGCGAATGCGCGCATCACGTTCCTCAGGTGCAATGTGCAACATTCCGATTGTTTCCAAAGGGAACACTTTATGAGTGACGGCGATGGTTCGCAGGTGATTGGTTCGCATACTTAAATTGAGAACACAAAAATCGGCTGCTTGGTTTGCTGTCAATGTCATTGCTTTGTCATAAAGTGTGGAATTGACCGGAATCAGCGGAGATCAATGAAATTACTGATCTAGATCAGTATTTAGATTCGATTAGCTTCAAAAAAAAACCACGCTTACATGCGTGGTTTTTTTTTGAATTTTTTATTCTTGTTTTTGTTGTTTCCGAATTTTTTCTTTTTGCTCATCATGGTGTCGGACTCAAAATCTTTGAACTTATTGATTGGAGTAACCTTTACACCGCTCAGTACAGTAGGGTCATCGATGACAATACTTCCTTTGGATAGATTGTGAAGGTCTTTCATAATGACCTCGTCGTAGACAATGTTTCGATTCCAATTACCGGCTTGGTATTTCATTAACTGGGCAATCGCAATACTGAAGGCCTTTTTTTCCTCGCCTTCTTCGAGACCCGAACATTTTTCGATCAACTTTTCTACATAGTGACCATAATGCCCAAAAGCAATTTTGTTTTGAGGGTAGCGAAGGCGTTCTGGTTTGCTCTCGAGATGCTCTGGATCCGGCACGGGATAAGGACTGTCTACATCAAGCTTGAATTTGGACATGATGTGCAAATGATCCCAGAGTTTGTGATTGAAATCTTCGATGTCACGCAAATGGGGAAATAATTGCCCCATCACACTCAGGATTGCACGCACGCATTTGTTGCGTTCTTCACGATCTGCTATTGTAAGTGCGTGATTGACCATACGTTGCACATTGCGGCCGTATTCGCGGATAATGAGGTCACTTCGGCTGCTGTTGTAAGGCTCAAAAATGAGGTGGGAGTTGATGATTTCTGACATCGAAAGACAAAAAATAAATAATGCGTGAGGGTCAAAAATACAACAAGCTCTTGAAAAATGGGCAATAGTCCTTGAATGATTTACAAATGAACACTTGAATTGCCTCGTCAATCACAAATGATGGGTGAGAAGTTTGGGTTTTCGTCGCACGACATTTATAAACATATTGCGGTTCACTTTTTTGAAAACTCCATTTGTTCAGTTGGCAAAAGATGCATTTTCTTAGGCCTTGAATTACCGGACAACTTCACTGAAGCCTAAATCATTGATTTTGTTCATATAAAACCATATCAACCAAAATGGAGAACTCACTCAGATTCGATTTGCCGACCAATAATTCTTCGATCATCAAGGTGATCGGTGTAGGCGGCGGAGGCAGCAACGCTGTAAACTACATGTACGAGATGGGCATTAAGGGCGTCGATTTTATCGTATGCAATACCGATGCACAATCATTGGAAAAAAGTCCAGTACCAACTAAAATTCAACTTGGCAATACATTGACAGAAGGCCGCGGAGCGGGTTCCATCCCTGAGGTGGGTCGCAATGCAGCCATCGAAAGTCTTAATGAAGTGCATGAGCTGCTTTCTGATAAAACCAATATGGTTTTTATCACAGCAGGCATGGGCGGTGGCACAGGTACTGGTGCTGCGCCAATCATTGCCAAAGCAGCTAAAGAGATGGGCATTCTTACAGTTGGAATTGTGACCTATCCTTTTATGTTCGAAGGCCGCAAGCGTTCGTCGCAAGCGGAATTGGGACTTAAAGAAATGCGCGAAGCAGTAGACACGCTATTAGTAATTCGCAACGATAAGTTGAGAGAATTGTACGGCAATCTTTCGTTGAAACAAGCGTTCGCCCACGCCGATGAAGTGCTTTGCACTGCAGCAAAAGGGATCGCTGAGGTCATCACCAACATTGGTACGGTGAATGTCGATATGAACGATATCAATACTGTAATGAAAGCCAGCGGTGTAGCGCTCATGGGGGCTGGTCGTGCAAGCGGCGAGGGTCGTGCCAAACGTGCTATTCAGAGCGCGTTGGAATCGCCTTTGCTCAACGACAACGATATCAATGGCGCAAACTTCATCTTATTGAACGTAACTTATGGCAACGAAGAATTGTTGATGGACGAGATCAGTGAAATCACTGATTACATCCAAGATCAAGCTGGTCAAGAGGCCGAGGTAATTTGGGGTTATGGACATGATGAGTCATTGGGTGACGACATTTGTGCTACTGTGATTGCAACTGGTTTTGTTGCCAAAACAGTCGATCAAGCCTTGCCAACGCAAGAAAGTGAGCCAAAACGCATGTGGTTAGAAGCACAAGGTGCAAAAGAAATTACGGAGAAGATTGAGAAACCATTGACACATCTGCCTGAAGAAACGCAAGCAGAAGTTACCAATACCGAACTTCCTTATGTGAAAATCGTGGAAACTCCTATTGAGTTCGAATTCGAAGTACAGAACAATATTCCTCAGGATGTAATTACCCAAGCGGAACTTTTCTCTTCGGATGAAATTCCTGCGCTTTCTACCATGAAATTTGAAGCACAGGACCTCAACCCATCTGAATTACCAAAAATAGACCTTACTCAGGCCAAAGCAGCCAGTGTAAGCACTGAGGCAGTTGTCAACACTTTTTCTCACAAAGAAGAAATGTTGAGCGATCGTCCTACACGCAATGAGGTTACTATTCGTAACAAGGAACGTGAAATGCGTATCAAAGAGTTATCTATCAAATTAAAAACCCCAAGTGGATTAAGCGATTTGGAAGAAGAACCTGCATACATGCGCAGAAAAGTGAACTTGGACACTGTGAAGAATAGCAACGAAAGCACCGTTTCTCGTTTCTCATTGAATGAAACAGTAGATGAGAATGGACAAAAGAGAGTGGAGCTTCGTGACAATCCATTTTTGCACGATAACGTAGATTAATATTATCTATCTAATATCAAGGGGGTCGACTTTCATCTGAGTCGGCCCTTTTTTTATATACAATCCCCAACGGAGTCATCTGCATAATGGGCCTATTTAGGGATGCAGGTTAATCGTTATGTGGCATTGAATTGGGTTAATTCTGCCTCCTCACGCGAGGAATAGAGGATTTCGGATTATCTTCGAAGCCGATTTTTGTACACAAGAAATCTATAGTTATGGAAGCATATATAGAGGTATTTTCCTCACTCGCAGGCGTCATCAGTTTGTTTACTTTGGTCATTTTGGAGCTCGTATTGGGCATCGACAATATTATTTTTATCGCGATTATTTGCGGATATATCCCGAATAAAAAGGATCAGAAGAAAGCACGTACCATCGGTCTAATGTTGGCTTTGATCGTGCGTATCATCCTGCTATCATTCATATCCTTCATTACTAAAATGACGGACCCATTGTTTCATCTCGGAGATAGTCCTGTCAC
>JAIYCK010000023.1 GCA_027488055.1 Flavobacteriales bacterium
AGGATAGACCATTCCTTCATAGCTGCAGACACGTGATCTGCCGTTTGACGGTCAATACGGGTGCCGTTTTCGATGCAATCCAACAAGATCGCATACACATCGTCCGTGAGATACTCTCTCATTTTGAACATCGAAAAAACCTTGGAACCATAAAAATCAGAGATCCGTCCTTCGGGAAATTTGACTTGAATGGGCTGTCTGTTGTTGATTTCAGCAAGAGCTTGAAAGCGTGTACTACTCATTTTTACAAGTTTTATTGAATTTTATGATATTTTCGAGGTCAAAGGTAGTTTTTTATGGGGGTACTTTCAAAAAAAGTATGAAATTTTTACAATCACCCCCCATTTTTTTAAGAAATGAACAAATTTTGTTGATTTTTTAGAAAACTTGATCTTACGGCGAACGTTTCTTAAGTTAGCGAAAAAAATAGTTATGAGTGTATTAAGAAAAATCGGTTCAGTGATTTTATTGTCCATGTCGGTTTTTTCGGCTATGGGTCAAGTAAATGATGAAGTGAACAAGAAAAGAAAAGAGGCCTTGGAGAAAAAAGAAAGACAGAGTAGGGAAAGAATGGAGGCTGGAAAACTGATTCCACTAGAGGATTTTTTCCGCAATGCGGAACGCGAATCCTATCAGATCAGTCCGAAAGGGAGCTATCTAGCTTATTTGGCGCCAATCAATGGGCGCATGAACATTCATCTTCAGGAAGTAGGTGAAAAAGAAGGTAAAAGCATCACAGATGTCAGTGATCGCGATATTGCCTCATTTTGGTGGGTCAATGAAAATGTGTTGGTTTATTCCAAGGACACAGGGGGGGATGAGAACTATGTGCTTTATTCGCTAGTTATTGGTGGCAAACCCTTCGAACTTACACCAGCCAAGGGAGTTCGCGCTAACTACATTGGCCGCGTGGAGAATAGCGATTCAGAGATTCTTATTGAAACAAATGAACGCGATCCAGCTCAATTTGATCTTTACCTAATAAGTGTAAATGATGGCAGCAAGAAACTGTTGGCAAAGAATCCGGGAGGCTTTTCCAATTGGATTATGAACAAGGAGGGGCAAGTGGTATTGGCCTTGAAAACCGATGGAGTGAACTCGAGCTTGATGCGCTTGGTGAATTCCGAATTCAACAAGTGGGAATCATTAGTGACCACTAATTTCAAAGAATCCATCACACCTTTCTTCCTAAGTGAATCCGGTAACACAGTATATTGTATTTCCAACTCGGGTCGCGACAAGAGTGCAGTGGTGGAGTTTGATTTGGCGATGAAGAATGAAAAGAAGGTTTTGTTTGAGCACCCACAAGTAGACATTGATTACTTGGTCAAGTCCAAGTCGAGCCACTCGATCCTCTATGCATCCTACAATGTGGATAAGCGGGAATTTCAATTCTTCAATGAAAAGTTGGGGGGCGTTTATACAAAGCTAAAGGAATTGTTGCCCGGTCAGGTGGTGCAAATGGTATCGATGACCAATGATGAGAATACCATTGTGGTGCGCACCTACAGTGATATCTCTTTAGGCGGATATTATTTGTACAAGGTGGATAGCAATGAGCTCGTCAATTTGTGTGAAAATTCACCATGGTTGTCATCGAAATTCATGTCAAAAATGGAAACTTTCAACTTCACGACCAAAGATGGGGTGCAATTGAATGGGTACATTACATATCCTGCTGGCAAAGAACGCAAAGGCCTTCCGCTAGTGGTGAATCCGCATGGTGGACCGTGGGCGAGGGACGAATGGGGCTTCAATCCCGAGGTTCAGTTTTTGGCCAACAGAGGTTACGCTGTACTTCAGGTCAACTTCAGAGGCAGCACTGGGTACGGTCGCAAGTTTTGGGAGTTGGGCTTCAAACAGTGGGGATTGAAGATGCAAGATGACATTACGGAGAGCGTGCAGTCGCTTATCAATGCGGGTACCGTCGATGCCAAACGTGTTGCCATCTATGGTGCCAGTTACGGCGGATATGCGACCTTGGCTGGTTTGGCATTTACTCCGGAATTATACCGCTGCGGGATTGACTATGTAGGCGTGAGCAATTTATTCACCTTCATGGAAACCATACCTCCTTATTGGACGCCCTACTTGGATATGATGTATGAAATGGTAGGAGATCCAAAAAAAGATGCCTTGCTATTTGAGAAAACATCGCCTGTATTCCATGCCGATGCCATTCAGGCTCCATTGTTCATTGCCCAAGGCGCAATGGATCCGCGGGTGAATGTAAAAGAGTCTGATCAAATCGTTGAGGCCATGCGCGCCAGAGGGGTACAAGTGGAGTACATGTTAGAACCCGATGAAGGCCATGGATTTGCAAACGAAGAGAATCGCTTCAAGTTCTACCGCGCCATGGAAACCTTTTTGGCCAAAAACATGACGAGGTAAGATGATGTAATGCAAGCGTATCAATGGATGACAATGAGAGGAGATATTCAATCGCTTGGCCAAGCAGGTTATACAAGCTTGATAGACTATTAAGGCCAAGCGCTCCCCCCGTTGCACTTCGCAGTGTCATCCTGAACGCAGTGAGGGATCTTATACATTGAAACGCCAATAC
>JAIYCK010000050.1 GCA_027488055.1 Flavobacteriales bacterium
CTTTGCTTCAACTTCCTTTCATGTCAATGAAATTGCAAAATACGACATCCACACTGGCAAGTTATTGCCTCCCATTCACACTGAATTGACTGTTTCGTGTATGGAATATCACGAAGGCAACGACTGGCTTTTTGTCGGGAGAGATCAGGAGATAAGATGGTTTGATTGCAAAACAAACCAATTAATAGGCCAGAGAATGATTATCGATGTTCCTGCCTGTGTGTTGTCAATGATTTTTGTGGAATCTGATTGTCTGGCTTTTGCTACCGATTGTCAAAAGATTTACATCTGGGATATTAGAAAACCTTTTCCAGAGGAAAAAATGCAGTGCAAACGTAGTCACTACTCCTTCCGCCTTTCATTGAGCGCTGACAAATCTCATCTACTGGCAAGTAGCTACTGCGATAAAGATTTTCGTGTCTGGAATCTGTCCACATTCAAACGAGTTGATTGCGGAAAATGCATGCATACGCATCGGCATGCGGAAATAACTCAAGACGGAAGAAAACTTATTTTCTTTGATATTGACAGTGTTTTAAGAGAACACGTGCTGCCTAAACCTTTGGCCACTGTTGTCCACACAGAGACTGTCGAAGAGACCAACAACGACGTGCGCACATGGAAACGAATCAAGATATTCTCTAACGGTAGGATTTATGCAAAAGAAGTATGAAGTTTATAAAATAAAAATATCCAACGAGTCGATCGACAAAAAAACACCACTTTATTGATTGTTTGTTATGCTTTTTTTTTTCATTTTTATAAAATAAGTATCTGTTTCATAAACTTAAAATCATAGCAGCATAATTGATTGATAAAAAAGAATGAACGAGGATTTGGATTCATGCATTGACTGTGTGTGTATCATTTTCTTTCTTACACTTTTTGTTGGTTGGTTACTTGGAGTTCCCACGCCGCTTCCGTGGGACCAGTATGACGAAGTTATTCAAGAAATGACTTTAAAGCGCAACAAATATATGGAAGGGTTTGTCACAGAGAACTCATTATGCGATGGCATATCTTCGTTTGAATGCTTTGCCACGGCGATTCTTTTTCCTTATGAAGTAACAATCATGAATTGCTTTTTGTTTTGGATGAAAGTTGCTGCTGTGTTGCTTTTTTCCCCAGTAGTATTTGTTTCGATTTTTGCATGGGTGATTTACATCATTGAAAATCCGGGTCCTACAATCCTCTTTATCAGTAACAAACCAGTGCAATCTTTTTTAATAATATGGTTCCATGCGATACTTTTATACTTGGCCCATGCCGCTTCATCCTTTGTCATTGAATATCGTTTGACGTAAAAGAAAGAGGCCTTCAGAGACGAGGTAAAGGCGCTTTTTCAACAACAATAAAATACAACTTTATTTTTTTTTGTCATCCATACGGATAACGTATTCTCGGAACATCGAGTAAGAAAAAAATTGAAATCAAGATGTTGTTTTTGTTTTGTGTTTAATTTTTCTTTTTGTAAATTTTCGCCCGGGATTCAATCATGTCCGAGTCGGGAATAAATTTTACAAGCTCTGAGTGTTCGGGGTCAGATTCATTTTCTAATCTCCAAAAAACAAATCTGTGCTTGTATAGACTTGTCACTGAAGGGATATCACGAGCAAACACCCAGATGACCGGCTTATCAAAGAAAATCTTTCTTTTACAAGAGTTCCAACAAACTCCGTCGCTTATGCTCTCGAGAGCTATCCATAACCCTTTCAAAGGAAAATCTCTCATCGCACATGGTATTTGACAGACGTACGCTCTTGATTTCTCAGTCTGAAATACCATTTTGTGAACGTCATCTGCCTTGTGCATAGGCGGTATAATTGTGGCCTTTTTGTTAATATCCAACCATTTGCATAGGGCAATTTTCCCGGTATTTCCTTGAGTGTCAACCATAATATTGATATGATAATTTCCGCGCGCCTCTATGTTTCTCAAGACAGTCTTCTGCCATGGGCGAAGCTCTTCAAGTGTTTTCACGTTTGAATCCGTCATATGGTATATTTTTGTTTTGTTACTTGCTTTATTTTTTTTAAAAAAAAATAAATTGAAAAAAAATAAAAACAAAAATACTTTTTTTATGCTGAAACAAAAAAAACAAGTCAAAAGAAACAAAACAGAAAAGAGAGTAGAAAGCGACACATCAAAAATGCAGCACGATGAAATTTGTTTCTTGGACGGTGTTTTTTATTTTAGACGTGAAGAATCCAGAACTTTGGTAGCTTTTGACATTGCAAGAAAGGAGAGCAAAGATTTGAATGGTCCATGGTGTGATGTTTTTATATATAGAATATATGCGCTCCGAAACACAAACCAATTGTTGTTGAGTTATGGGAAAATTCCGCCATTATTACTTGATCCAATCTCCAAGAAAACAAAAAGTTTGTCATTGCTTTCGACATCGTCTCGTTTTATGAGATGCTCGGAAGGAGAAAACGGAATCGTTTACATCTGCGAATACCAAGAAGGCAGTCGAGATTGTTTTATTACTCGGCATGACATCGTCAATGGGACGATTACGCATTTTATGCCTTGCATCATACCTTTTTGGATGTTTTACACCGGTGTCCCTGGATTTGTAGTTGTTGCAAATTTAGAAACCATGATTCTTGTCGATGTTTGTTCCATGAAGAAAATCGAAGAAGTCGAGGTTGAAAATGTAAAGCATTGCACATTTGCTAAGGATTATGGGATAGTGATGTTGAAGCAAGATTTTCAAACAATACATGTCTACAGTGCAGAAACATTGAAATTCAAATACGATTTGCCGTTCGAAGAAACTCTAAAGCATAGAGGAAGATATGTCCAAAACATAGTAATAAGCGAAGACGGACGCTATTTGTTGATTTGCAATCCTGGTCCATGGAGATGGGAGTTATGGGATTTGCATACTCAAAAACGTCTACCAGATGCGATTGACATTTCTAATAGTGTCTCGATTGCGTGGATTTCGAGACAAGACAAGAGAATTTACACTTTTTTTATGTTCTCGGAACTGTTTATGGAAGAGCATGTCAATCACGATTTCAAAGTGGTTTATTTTGAAGAAGATGTGACGATCGACGGAAAAAAATGACGATGTCGTTGAATCTAGATGGAAGCATACAATTTTTAGAAAAATAAAAGACATAAAAGAAGACAATGATTATTTTATTATTCGTTGACTGTGTCAAGTAAAGATTTATGTTAGACGAAATAGGTATCCTGCGATCGTAGAGACGATCA
>JAIYCK010000106.1 GCA_027488055.1 Flavobacteriales bacterium
AATCGTAGATGGTCCGCTTGTTTTTTTTGTGAGCGGCTTTGTATCTTTAAAAGCTGTCACGCTGTTTTAATGTTCCTATGAAATAATGTTTCTGAAAGAAGACTGCGCTTCGTTTGTAAAAAAAACATGCTTAACGCGCTTGTCTCGATGTCCCTGATGTCTAATTTCTGTCTGAAGTCAGGTCTGCACAGGAATTTAGACCAAAACGGAAATTCGTGATTGCATTCTTGTCGATGGAGGGGACTACAGCATGGGTCAACTGATTTATTTAGTTGGCATCTGCTTGTCGTTTGATTTTTTAAGTGATTTTACCATGAATGTGCCTTTTGCATTCAATACATTGGTCTTTTGTAGTCTGCATGCTTACCAAGTTGCCTTGTGGGACACGTTAGAACATGTGCGGGCAATCATATTTTAAGATTAGGTTCTTGCAAGTAATTGCGAATCTATTCTGGCTGGTGCTCGATTGTAGTCTCGTGCTGAGTTTCACAGTTTGTTCTCACAGGCAATTTTTTATTTTTGTGCATTTTGAGGTCTGAATTGATCCTCCAAATGGAAGACTATCTCTTCAGGAACGATATGTCTTCCAGTTTTTAGCATCTAACTCGATGGCTTTGAGATGCCATTGCAGCTTGTTGAGACTGATTGAAAATAATTGCACGTTTGCACACATGGACAGTTTTTGTTAGTAGTTACAGTCACAATCTCGAACAGGTCCGTGCACAAGATGCAGTTTTATGTTGGACAAGTTTATGTCTATCCACAGGAGAATGAGGTCCGCTTTAGATTTATTTTTGGCATACGATGTTTTCGTTTGCCATCGTCTATGCAGTGTTCCCGTTTTCATCGCAGGATGTCGTGATTTTTTTTATTTGAGCCTATGGTGATAAATGCCAGAATCGGTAGACGATTGCGATAAGTTGTTGTCGCTGTTACACCGATCAAAGAAGACCATCGCTATGCGGCGATGGATTTTTATCTGTCTGGTATTGATATCCGTGAGAATAGTTTTTTTTAAGTCGTCGAGGGCGCGTTTGGTATTCGATCTGACGACATTCGAGTTTTGGGCAGTCTTTGGAGCTCATCAAATGTATCTTTTAACAGAGTGAAAAGTGTATGCACTTTTTTCGCATATCAAGAATCACAAGGGGATGCCATGTGATAAAGGTGCGATGATAACGTCAACTTTTTTTTTCAAACACGACAAAATTTACTAGTTGTGACTGAGGTAGCGTCTATGGCGATTTTTTTGTGTGATAACGCTGATTCGCTTTTTGTCGGCGCATGCAAACATCGCTTTTAAAGGATTCTCACGATTAGGATCGCAGAAGACCGCGAACTACCTTTTAGTTGGTTTTTATAAAGTTTTGTAGACCTACAAACTATTTTTATCGAAATCAAACTTTCTATGTAATCTTAAAAAGGAGAACAATGTCGATTCCTGTAAGCAACTCTCTTGGGTGGCTAGCAAAAAAAAACTCGACAACCAGTTGCACGCGAGTGATAAAGATATATTTTTTTTTTAAAAGAAAATATTTTTTATAAAAAAAAAAAAACAAATTGATTTTATTTTTTTTTTAATAAAACTCTTACAACATGAATTTCGACATTGTGACTCACGTTGTGTGTGAGCCCAATTCCTTGGCGTTTTGTATGTTTGAAAAGTATGCATATTTATTCAAAGAAGAGAACTTGATTCAATATGACATTGCAAACAAAAAGGTGTTACAATCCCTTCCGGGATTTTACCTGAAAGACGCAACAGTAATGACGATTTGCAATCAAGGCAGATATTTGTTTGTTTT
Source organism: Flavobacteriales bacterium (assembly GCA_027488055.1). GTDB lineage: Bacteria > Bacteroidota > Bacteroidia > Flavobacteriales_D > Sanyastnellaceae > CANHSF01. The sequence continues at coordinate 1,806 of JAIYCK010000106.1, forward strand.
CAACAACAAGAACGAGAGTAAACGCTTGGATTTGTCTTCAAAGAAAGTCACAACTTTCCAAAGAGATTTTGTTCCATGTATGTGCGCCATCGCCGTTGGAGACGACTACATTTACTTGGGCAAGAAAAACAACGAGTTGGAAAGGGTAGTGAAAACAGGAAAGCCAGAGTGCCACGGGGACTTTTCTCATCATGGGTCGATTTCCTGTCTTCTCTACAGCGAGAAGTATGGAGAAATTTACACTGGTTCATACGATGGTTACATCGGTATTTACAAGCACAAGGAAGAGGGAAAGCCGGAGTTTCAAGCTTTCATGGGAACTCACAGAGGATGGATCAAAGGAATGGCTTGGAAGTCTGAAACGGTCTTTGTCACGTGGACGGTTACAGGGTCAATACTGTCCTTTTGGGACATTCAAACCCGAAAGCTGTTGCGATCAGAAGAACATGCTGTTGGAAACATCCAAGCAGTTATCTTCCCGTCAAATCGCAGCAATTTCTGCCAAGACTACATCGTAATCTATGGCGATCAATCTTGCCTAAGGCATTATACCTGGACGTCACTCGAAACTACAAAAAAGTTGGATTTGGCCGACAGTCCTATTGTCAAGGTGGTTTACAACGACAAAACTAATATGATTGCATTCTCGTGCAAGTCCGGAATTGCCTTTTTGTGTGCGAGAGAGCCTAAACCATTCAAATTAAGCAGCGGCTACGTTGATCTTCAAGATTTACCTGCATCCATCAAGATAGACTTGTATTCGAATGGAATGATTCAGACGGCGGAACAAGGGCCTATGTTCATAGGCAGCTACAAAAACAAAAACCCATCTGTTGATTGGAGAGAAAAAATCAATATGATAGAATTCGACAAGAAGAACTATCCTTTGAATCTTTCCAAAAACGCCGAGGAAATGAGCGAGAGATACGCGGGTCGGAAGCGAACTCATGATGGAGACGACGAATAATCAAGGCGACAAAGAAACAGCGAAGAAGAAAAAAAAATCACAAGAAGATATCGGTTATTTTTTATTGGAAAAAAAGAAAGAAAAGAAGGAAAGGAAAATGGTAATAAAGTATGCTTTCATAAAGATTCACGTGTTTATTCTTGATTGTAAGAGTTATATAGCTTTACCATTTCCGAGTGTTGTAAGATACGGGCGGCTTCGACGGGAGTTAATCCCTTCAATGATACAGTTTTGATGTTGGCTCCATTTTCAATTAAAAGTTTTGCTATCGCTACTCTGTTGAAGTTGGAACAAAAGTGTAAAGGCGACAATCCATCTCCATCCTTTAAATTCAAATCAACATGGTTTTCTAAAAGATGTCTGACAGCAGCAATATTGTTTTGGTAGATCGAGAATACTAAAGGAGTAAACCCATTGATATTTTGTTTGTTTGGATTGGCACCGGCTTTCAATAACCAAAGCGTAAATTCATTTGCCGATATATCCATGCACGATCGCATCAACAAATTCAAATTGCCTTCATCGGCGATGTCATCGATGTTTGTTTTATGGTCTTTGAAATAAACAGATGGGTCGATGCCTCTGTAGCACGCCTGTTTTACTTCGTGATAATTCATTCTGTTTTTGAAAAATAAAAATATTTTTTTTTATTTTTTTTTTCTAAAAAAACAACTCTGTTTTTTTGACAAAAAAAAATAAACTGAAATTATAATCGAATCAGTTTGGAGGAGTTTTTATGATCACTAGAAAACAAAACAAAACAAACACAATTCATACGAGAAAAGAGAGCATGTATCAGAGTAGAACTAGATTGTGTATTATCAAAGACCAATGTTACTACCCAGGTTCGAGGGGCATAATGAAAAAGAGCGCAAACTCCATTCAGACTAAAGGGCTTCCGGTGTTCATCGATTGGATCAAAAATCCTGTTATTTCTGTGCAAGCTTCAAGATGCGGCACTAAAATTATTGCAAGTGCTGCTTTTGGTCGTATCTTTTCATATGATGTTATAAAACAAACAATGGTCTTCTACAACGCCGCGGTCCCAGTGTGCGGAACTATTGAAGACGGGGGTCGTTTTGTTTTCGTAACAACATATGGATACGCGGCGAGAGTGTTCAAGTTTGACGCAGCAACAGGAAAAGAGCTTGATCATATTGATACGCAGTGTTTTTTTGTCAAAAGCTTGGCTTACAAAGAAAAAAGCAACGAATTGTTTGTTGCGAGTTTTAAGGCGATTGAAATGTATGATTGTTCTACAAACATGTTTATAGCCAAGGTGGATTTCCGAGACGGTTTCAATATTATAGACACGCTATTTGTAGACGACAACCGGCTGGCAATGGTGAAAGATTCTGGGAGGATATGCTTGTGGGATACAAGTGATGTTAAAAATAACACTGTTATTTGGCTAGGCGAAGAGAGAATTATTGACAAAGAGCATCCTGTAAAAGTCTGTCACCTAAGGCTTAGTGCAGACAAATGTTTTCTTTTGAGTTTTTGTCAAAGAACTCACACTCTAGAAA
>JAIYCK010000073.1 GCA_027488055.1 Flavobacteriales bacterium
CCGAAGGAGTATGACTTATTGCTTCACAAATTTGGTAGTAGAGCGTGCTGCACCTTTTTGGATTTCCAATTGGTAAACACCTTGAGCCAATTCAGATACATTCACTTCCGTTTGAGTTGTACCTACTGTCGCATTGACGTTTTGCGACATCACCAATTGACCAACTGCATTGTACACGTTGAATTGAAGTGCTTCTGCAGATGCACTGGCGTAAGAAACAGTCAATGTTTCTGTCGCAGGCACAGGGTAAACGCTCAAGTTTGAAACGCTTTCCATTTCATCTACACCGATCAAGGTTACCACAACTTCTTCTCTTGGTCCTTCGCATGCAAATGATGGAGTCGATACATTCCAATCATAGAAATAGTAATAATAATTATCGCGATCGTCTACATTGTTCACATTGCTTCCTGTGATGGTCACCAAACCATTGATGTCGTATGGGAAATTATAAGGTGCATCAATGTTCAAATCCTTGTCTCTCCAGAAACCATGGTTTTGGGTATTTACTTTCAAACCATAACCAGTTCCTTGTGGCACAAATAGATTCAATGCAATCACATTTTCACCAGCAGGCACATCTACAAACACCGATGAAATCACCACATTGCCTTGTACCAATTGGATTTCACGTTGTGTTCCGGCTTGCTCTGTGAATACTTTCACGCTCTCGATGGTTACATCTTCGCTTGCATCAAACACCAAGTAGAAACCAGTGTTGTTGAAATAAGCACCATCCGAAGTCAAATCCTGAACTGATTTACCACCTGTGCCCTCTGCACCACCATAGATGGTCGAACCAGCCACCCAATACGAAGTCGTTTGAGTCAATACCGGTGTAGTGAATGCGCTGCCTGTGCCGATAGAGGTTGATCCATCAGCCGCATCATACCAATTCAAATTTTCACCAGTTGCAGTTAGTTCAACTGAGCCCGCTTCTGTGATCGACATATCGTTGGCCACTGGAGCTTCAGGTGAATCGAAAACTACGATTGAGGTAGTAGAAGAAGTCAACATTTCGCAACCACCAGTAACCGTTACAGAGTAATCGCCTGGCTCAGTGACAGAGATAGCTTGCGATGTCAAACCGTTGCTCCACATGTACGCATTGCCTTGGCTTGCTACTAATTGTACGGAGTAACCTTCACAGAACTCAAGATCACCATTGACAGTGACAGTAGGCGTTTCATCCTGCTCCACTACTACAGAGATCGTGTTGGATTGACCCACACAGCCCAATGCATCCCATACGTTCACACTGTAAACGCCTGATGTTGCAACTGTAATTGAAGAAGTCGTTGAGCCGTTGCTCCATTGGTATTCGCCGCCAGCATTGTCTACATTCAATGTGACTGTTTCACCTGGACACATTACAACATCGCCACTAGCAGAAATTTGAGCTGTTGGCGGCGTGCAAGTCACCTCAGTTACTTGGTGCCATGTATTGATGCTCGGAGCATCAATTACTTGTGCGTTGCCACTTGGCCAATGAACGATGGCATAGTCCACCGTGTTGGATGAACCCAAACCAAAGTGACAGTCAAATGAGCAGCTAATTCCGTAGCTCTCACCAGCGCGAACCTCGCGAATTTGTACACCCCAAGGACCGTGAATTTCTACCAAAGCTCCTACAGCTCCTCTGTTGCTGGTTGTACCTTCCAATTCAAAAACGATCCAGTTGTTGTTGTTACCGTTGTTCATCCAGATCATATCGTCGTTTTGAGTGTCGGGATCATTGTATCCATCGCCATAGCTCGCATATACGTCCATGCTACCATCGTGATTCAAATCACCAAGACCAAAGCTGTGCATGGTGTCACCATTCGGGAATGTATTGTTAACCAAGGTGAAAGTCATATTTCCATTGTTGCGGAAATAGCGGTGTGAACCACCAGCGTGAATCAAATCCACAAAACCATCGTTGTCCATATCGGCCATCTTCGCTTGCAAGAAGAAACCAGACACAGCTAAACCAGTACCTTCTGTTACATTGGTGAAGTAACCATTGCCATCGTTGGCATACAATTCCAATGTGTTGGAGTGTGTAGTCAAAAGGCAATCGAAGTCGCCGTCATTGTCCACGTCAGCAAAGTCCGTGGTCCAAGATTGTTGCAAATTTACCAACCCGCGCGCAGCAGCTTCGTCTGTGTAATTGTTGTTGCCATCATTGATGAGCATTACATTGGTGCGTCGAGCGTCGTAAGGATCATTGATGAATTGACGGCATTTTGCAATCATGCAATCGATGTCTCCGTCGCGATCGATGTCGGACCAAACAGTACCGTAGTTACCGCTATCATCGGTGGTGCTGAAATCTAGATCGATCCAAGCAGCGCCGTTCGTCATGGCACCAGCACCGTCATTGGCTAGGATTGCGCTGTGACCATCATCGTGGCAAGCGAAGCCGTCCAACCAACCATCGTTGTTGATATCGGCCAGATTGCAAGCCTGCATGAAAATACTAGCCCAGTCCAAATCAGTTTGAGTATAGTCGCCAGGACCATTGATGTTGATAATATGCACAGAATCATAGTAACCACCGCACATGACGTCTAAATGTCCGTCATTGTCAATGTCACCCACACACATACCCCATTGACCTTCGGCACTGATCGTTCCAAAAGAAGAAACGGTGAAAGTACCGTCCGCTTGTTGATAGGCGATCTTCAAACTGGTGCTATTGTCCAAGATGATGATATCATCCAGACCATCGCTGTTCATGTCCGTGACACCTGTGCAATTGCCGCTGTGATAAGCTGATGGCAATAAATTGCTTGCATCTGTAAATGTTTGAGCATTCATAGCAAATGCTAGGCTCAAGGCTGAGAATAATAAGTAGACTTTTTTCATCTAAAAGAATTTACTTGATTGGTTGGTTTCAAAATACTCCTGCTGGAAGTATCCGCACTGCACTTACACCAAGAAAACTAAAAATCTTGGGTCAGATAAAACGAATACTCTTAAGGTGTCGAAGATAAAATCGAATTCACATAAACCCTACTCCATTTTGCCATTTTTAATGGTCAATCTTGGTTTGCTAAAAAAAAAGGTTCCGCGAGCGGAACCTTTTGTACATGTTTAACCCCAATGCGCCCCCCGGCGCATAGGTCTCTTCAATGCGATTAACCCAAGTAGGACTTCAACATTTTGCTGCGGCTGGTGTGCTTGAGTCGGCGAATGGCTTTCTCTTTGATCTGACGAACGCGCTCGCGTGTCAAGTCAAAACGCTCACCAATCTCTTCCAACGTCAATGGATGCTCTCCATTGAGGCCAAAATAAAGACGAATCACGTCGGCCTCTCTGCTTGTGAGTGTGCGCAAAGAGCGCTCGATCTCCTTGCGGAGTGACTCATGCAACAAATCCACGTCCGGTGAAGGAGTGTCGTTGGTTTGCAATACGTCGTACATCGTGCTGCTGCTATCGTCGCCATCTTTCAAAGGCGCATCCATACTTACGTGGCGTCCGCTGTTGCGTAAACTTTGCTTCACTTCGTCCAATGTCATCTCCAAAACTTCTGCCAATTCAGCTGGAGTTGGAGGTCTTTCGAATTCCTGTTCCAATTTGGCGAATGCCTTGTTGATTTTATTGATCGACCCGATCTTGTTGAGCGGCAAACGGACAATACGTGATTGCTCGGCCAACGCTTGCAAAATCGATTGGCGAATCCACCAAACGGCGTACGAAATGAATTTGAAACCACGGGTTTCATC
>JAIYCK010000325.1 GCA_027488055.1 Flavobacteriales bacterium
ATATGGTTGTTTTCGTCGTGTAACGAAGCGATCATCTTAGCCAAGATAGTAATAGGATTCGCAACTGCGCCGCCGTATACACCGCTATGCAAGTCACGATTCGGACCTGTGACTTCCACTTCCACATAACTCAACCCACGAAGTCCACAATCGATGCTCGGAGTATCATTGGCGATAATGGAAGTATCACTGATTAATATCACATCGCTTTTCAAGCGTTCGCGGTTGTTGCGCACAAAAGGACCAAGGTTGCTGCTTCCACATTCCTCTTCGCCTTCGATCATGAATTTGACATTGCATGGTAATGAATTGGTCTTGTGCATGGCCTCAAACGCTTTGATGTGCATGAACATTTGGCCTTTGTCATCGCAGGAGCCACGAGCAAAAATGGCCCCATCCGGATGGATTTCCGTTTTGCGGATGGTTGGTTCGAAGGGAGGAGTATGCCACAATTCGAACGGATCGGCCGGCTGCACATCGTAGTGTCCGTAGACCAACACCGTTGGTTTGGAAGGATCGAATATTTTTTCACCGTATACGATGGGATGTCCTTCCGTTTGGCACACTTCCACATTGTCGGCGCCCGCTTGACGCAGGTGTTCGGCTACCATATCTGCACACTCCGCTACATCCTTGTTGTAGGCGGGATCTGCACTCACACTTGGAATGCGCAATAGATCGAACAATTCGTCTAGAAAACGTTGTTTATTGGCTTGTATAAATTCTTGAGCTGCTTGCATATTTTGTACGATTACACTTTTGGGAAGCGAAGGTAATGGAGCAAGCGGTTAAAAATCAATCAAGCATTAGAAAATTTGTGTGCATCGAGCTGAATTGTCTTGAATGGCAGTGCTATCGGCAATGGACACTGGACGGCGTTGTCTTATTAAGATCCTTCGCTGCGCCCAGGATGACAGCATCCATATTTATAACTTGGCTTGGCCTTTATGTGTTTACAACAATGAAATTGAAACAGGCCAAGCATTCGACGCACACGCTTCATTCTCATTTTGAACGAAGTGAAGGACTGGAGTCTGATGAAAATGTTCGCTAGCTTGCGGATTATTGCACACCGCTCATGACCTCCGCTATTGAAATATCCAATGGCTCTCCAGGTTGTGGATGATGTGATGCGATAAGCACCTTCACATTGTGACCCAGTGGTGCCCAGCGACCAGCATGCATGGGACGTTGCGGTGTATAAAGTCCAATGGCCCGAATTCCCAAGGCAGCGGCGATATGCAGCGGCCCAGTGCTCGCGGCCACCAAGGCTTTCGCTTGAGCAATGAGCGCAATGAGTTGGTCCAAGGTACATTGACCCGTCGCATCAATCACTCCTTGCGTTTGCATATCCCATTCATTGCGAATGGCCTCACCTTCCAAGGCTGTGCCTGTGATCACCACCACATATCCACTTTCTAAGAGTTGTTGTGCCAGTCCACGAAACGCAGCGATGCCCCACTCCACCGCACTGCCTTTGGATTTGGGATGCAGGATAACAAATGGTGCTGACGCCCAAGTGAACGATGCAGGCAGTTCTGCCTGTGGACCCAGTTGCACACAGTCCAACAATTGCCCCATGCTTGGAATATTATTCAGCCCCAATGGTTGGAGCAAATAGGCATTGAGTTGCGCTTCATGCAAATCGGATTTTTTTCGAGAAAACCATACGCGATGCGTTGCGTATTTCCAACTGGCCCACCGCTTGGCAGTGGCAATGCGTTTCTTCACTTTTGCAGATGCGATCAAGGCCATCCATTTGGGATCAGGAAATGCGAATATCGCCACATCATAGGCCGCATCTTGTAAGATTTGAATGGCAGCGGCATTTGGTAAAGCCAATAATTCGTCGGCATTTACAAAATGATCAACCAACGGACAGGCCTCAATCACGGCCCGGGTATATGACCGGCCTGCGAACGAAACCATGACCTCAGGCCAATGCTGCTTGATCCATCCCACCAGCGGCAAAGTCACCATCACATCGCCGATGCTATCGGTGCGACAAATCAATATGTGTTTAGGCTGACTCATGCTTTAGCCCAAAGCGTTCTAAGTTTTTGATACTTCCGCCAGGTGGCATAAGCGCTGCGGACTGAAATATTCCAACCCGTTTTTCCATCGCGCCATCCTGATTTGATCAGATATGATTTGATAAACTGCACGATCACCTTCACATATATCATGGGCAGAGCAACACGCTTGCCTTGGGCGTGTAAAGCCTTGGACGCGATATCTCCAAAGTATTCAATCTGTCGAAAATGATCCTCGCGGGTATAATAGGAATAGTGCAGGAGATTGCCTTGCAACCAACCGCTTTGTTGATCTCCCGAAAGCTCGAGTCGATCATGCGGATTGACGCCTTGCCATGTGGCTTGACCATTGCGCACCAATCGCAACTTTGTATCAGGATACCAACCACAATGGTGCACCCATTGGCCACAATAATTGGTTAGCCGATTCATGCGATAACCACCGAACGATGATTCGGTTATGGCGTTTTGAATATGCTGAGCCAAAACCTCATCGGGAGCTTCATCGGCATCCAGCGACAAAATCCAATCGCCTTTGCACTGTGTAAGCGCATAATTTTTTTGTTGGATGTGGCCCTCAAATGGATGTGTCATGAAGCACGCACCATACGATTCGCAAATGGCCTGCGTGCGATCTTTGGAAAAGGAGTCCACCACTACTATTTCATCAGCCCAATCGCATACGGATCGCAAACACCTTTCGATGTTGCGTTCTTCGTTGTATGTGATAATGGCGACAGAGAGTTTCATGGATAGCGGTCAAAGATATGCAGTTTGACAGAGTCCGTTCCTTATTTAAAGATACTCAGCCGTTCTGCATCGAGGCGAATAAATATGAATAACAACAGAGAGAAACCAATCAGCGAAGAACCTCCATAACTAAGGAACGGCAGTGGTATACCAATGATGGGTGCCAAACCGATCACCATTCCGATATTGATCAGGAAGTGCATAAAGAAAATACTGGCCACACAATAGCCGTATACTCGAGAGAATTGGGAGCGCTGTCGCTCGGCCATATTGATGAGTTTGATAATAAAAAACACGTACAAAGCCACCAGCAAAATACTGCCTACAAATCCCCATTCTTCTGCCACCACGCTGAAAATAAAGTCCGTCCATCGTTCGGGCACATATTTATTTTTAGTCATTGGTCCTTGCATAAAACCTTGTCCAATGAATCCCCCGTTCCCCACCGCAATTTTAGCCATACGAGCATTGTAGCCTGGATCATCGTCTTTGATCTTTACATCGGCCTCTGCCGCACTTTCGACATTGCTTTCAGTATCCACTTCGGATTCCTTTTCTTGCAAGCCCAAGGTCACATAAATCCTGGTCTTTTGGTGTGGTTTAAGGACTTTGTCGACCAAAAAACTGACCGAAAAACTGAAAGCCAAAACCGCAATGGTACTTATGATCAGAGTCCATAAAACGCGTTTGCGGCTTCTGGGGACCACAAAATTGAGAGCAAAAACGAACATCAGCACGGCCAAAATGAACACGATGATCATCAAGAGATAGACCCCGCTTTGCTCTCCAAAAATGGGATAGTTGAGCCGACCGTGACCTGCAATGACACTGGACACACCAAATACAATCCCGCCCAAGCCGATGATCAATACATTGCCTGACAGGCCTTCGCGATACAATACAAAAATGAAAGCGGTGAAGGTGAGCAAGGTTCCTACATCGGGTTGAAGCAAGATCAAACCAGCCGGCACACCGATGATGAGTCCAGCAAACAATCGCGTTTCCCAGTTATTGAATCGCGCTTTCGTGTTGGCAATGTATTTGGCCAACATGAGGCCAATTCCGATTTTGGCAAATTCAGCCGGTTGCAAGGCAAATCCACCTATTTGAATCCAAGCCTTGTTGCCCTTGACCTCTGTACCAATGAGAAGCACCAGGACCAGCAGCATCGTGAACAATCCATAGAGGATGGGTGCAAATTTGTTGAAGAAATCGCCCTCCATGTAAAGCACCATAAGCGCCAGAAAGAACGACACCACGATATACAAAAATTGCTTCCCGTATTCTTGACTGATATCACACGGATTGGGATGGCCATCTACAACTGCAGCGCTATAAATATTCATCCATCCAAATAACACCAACACCACATAGATGATGACGGACAACCAATCCACGTTGGCCAAAGGAGAAGTGCGATTGCTGTTCATCGATCGAGGAAATTAGCTTCGAGAATTGTTTTTTCGCGTGCCTTGCTGCTCTCAGCGATGGTGTCGTTGATATATTTTTCGATGAGCAAAGTAGCTACAGGTGCGCTCCATGTACCACCAAAACCAGCGTTCTCAGTGTACACCGCCAGCGCAATTTTGGGATCGTCCTTTGGAGCAAAACAGACGAACACCGCGTGATCCTCTTTACCTCCCGCATTCTGCACGGTTCCTGTCTTACCGCACACAATAATATCCTTTGGTGCCGCGCGCCAAGCTGTACCGCCCGGTTGCAATACCTTTTCCATAGCATTGACCACTGTATTGAAATAATCGGAGGGGATATTCAAATCATATTTGATTAAAAACTCATCGCGGGGCCGACCACCCACACCCACCTGTTTGACACTATGCGGAGACACATACCACCCTTTGTTGGCCAAAATACAAGCCATATTCGCCATTTGCAGTGGTGTCACCTGCATCTCCCCTTCGCCAATACTCAATGAATAAATGGTAGAGAATGCCCACTGTTCTTTGCCATACCATTTGTCATAAAAGTCGATGCCCGGTACCAGACCTGATTTGACCCCAGGTAAATCTGTTTTCAGGTTGCTGCCAAATCCAAATCGTTTCATATAGTCCTGCCAAATACTGAGGCCCAAACGGGCATCACGGAATCGATTGGAGGGATCTCTATCCGCCTCAATAACACGTTGCATCACACCTCTGAAATAAGGGTTACAACTGTGTACGATCGCCATTTCTAAATCATCATTGCTATGGCTACCATGGCAGCCAATGATTCCACGGTTGCAGACAATGCGGGTTTGTGGGGTGATGGCACCCGTGCCCAATGCGACGATACTTTGCGCCAATTTGAA
>JAIYCK010000104.1 GCA_027488055.1 Flavobacteriales bacterium
CTGCTTTGAACAATCGTTACAAACTACACAAGCTCTATGTGGATACCAACAAGCAGCAGGTAGGTCTTGGACGTCAGCTATTGGAAAAAATTTGGACCTTGCTCCCATCCTCTTGTGTTGGACTTGAATTGCAAGTGAACAAGAATAATCCAGCCCAGCATTTCTATATAAAAATGGGCTTTAAGATTGAATCAGAGGCCATTTTTGAGATTGGAAATGGCTATGTCATGGATGACTATATCATGTGGAAACCTCGCATGTAATCTTCATCAGTCCTTCCAAGGTACTTTCTTAAAAATAGTAGGATTGAGCTTATCGTAGGCATTCAGCCATGATTGCAAGACACCTGATTCGATCTCCTTGGAAAGCTGTTTTCCATTCTGAATATGTTGTGCAAGGTGGGCTATCATGCGCTCTGCATTCTCCCCTGGAGCAACACTCTTGCTATTCGCATAAGACAACGCCATCCATAAATAGGAGCCTATTTTATCGCTGTCATCTTGTATCCCAATGGCATCATCTGGTAGAAAATAAAATGCTTTTACCCTTTGAATTTCTTTGACTAATGAGTCAGTGAGCGTCAAAAACGGTTTTTTCAACGAATCTGCTACGTGCAGCATATTTCCCTTCGCCAAACCGATTGAACGTTCGGTTTCATAGATCCATTGCATTTGAATATTGTATTGTTCAGACCACTTGCGAATGGTCGTGTAATATTCCTCCGACTTTCGTCGTGCTGCTGCATCGAATGACTGACCCCGATGAATATCTATGATGTCAAAGACAGAAGAGTCCCTGAATCCCGCCCAACTCACAACAACCTCATACTTACCGGGCATCACGGACAGACCGCCTCCCGGCTCAGATTTGTTTTCGTTTGGATCATTCAAGGATGGCCATTTTATACCCTTTGTGTCCATATTCCAATGCACCACATTGATGCATGTATCTGGCGTATGAGTGAAAGAGCGCAATGTGTCACCTTTCATATTTCGAATGATAATTTTGGCCTCCTCTTTTAATTTTTCTTTCCACTTAGCATCCAAAGCCTGGGTTGGATTATTCTTTGGTTTATTTCGTTCTTGCATTGCCTTCCACTCGGTGGTATCCAATTGGGTGAAGAAAATGATAGCTACACCTTTATGCAAGTTGTCACCTTCAAATGTAGCATCCGCTGGAAAACGTTGTCCAACAGGTCTTTTTTGATCGTGTATTATTTGTGATTCGACCTGGAACAATTGAAATGGCAGCACCTCCGCTTGTCCTGCGCGCTTGCGCAAAGGCTCCAAATGATCTATAACATAGGCGCTCCTTCCAAAGGTGCCAATAATCAAATCCCCTTCACGCGGATGAATCTTAAGATCTTGCACCGCCACATTCGGAAAATTTTGGTTCCAATGATTCCATGTCTGACCTCGGTCCAATGAGCAATAAAGGCCGTGTTCAGTTCCTACAAAAAGGAGGTTCGGCTGCTTTGGATCCTCCACAAAACTCAGGCAATGTCCATTTAAATTTTTTCCAAGGGTGAGGTTATTCCAAGACTTGCCTCCATCGGTGGATTGAAAAATGTATGGGTTCCAATCATTGAGCCTATAGTTATTTGCAACAATGAAAATCGTTTCGTCATCGTGCTTGCCCCATTGAACTTGGGATATCCAGGCATTTTTGGGCAGTCCTTTGATTGATTTATTAAGCAATTGCCAACTCCTTCCGCCATCTTTACTCATCTGAACATTTCCATCATCTGTTCCAACGAGTAAATTATTTCCTTTTACATCGATGGACAAAATCGTACAATACATTTCAGCACTTGTGCGGTCTGGAGTAAGACCACCTGTGATGGCGCTTTGTTTGATCTTGATGGTGTCGTTGGTCGTTAGATCAGGAGAAATAATTGTCCAAGAGGCTCCTCTATCGATCGACTTATGCACGTATTGCGAACCATAATAAATTGCCCCATTGGTCGTATCCATTGCGATGGCAGAATTCCAATTGAATCGTAAGGTTGCATCTTGCGGATGCACCGGTTTGATCAGTCTTTCCTCATTTGTTACAAGGTTGACCTCCACCAAATATCCACCTTGCGACATTGCATAATTGATTTGGCTGTTTTGTGGGTGTGCGATCACATCAAATCCATCGCCAAAGGCTATTTCTTGCCAATCACTGTCGCGGATACCTCCCTCATTGAAATGCCGTGAGACTCCTTTCCATGAGCCGTTGTCTTGCATTCCACCATACACATGATAAGGATTGTCCATATCGTAGTTGATGTGATAGAATTGACCCAATGGTAAATTGGCTGCGAAGGACCAATTCTTGCCACCGTCATAGGACTGATTGAATCCCCCGTCATTGCCTTCCATCATGTGCTTCGGATTTTTGGCACTCCACCAAAAGGCGTGATGATCAGGATGAACGCCCCAATAAGGCAGCACAGTTGACCATGTCTTACCGCCGTCAAAACTCTCACTAACAGTGCTATGCAAATAAATCAAATGATGATCATTCGTTGGATCAACATACAGCTCATGATAATAAAATGGTCGGTCATTGATATGCTCTGTGGTCACCAATTCCCAATGGTATCCGCCATCCGTGCTTTTGTACAGACCTGTTTTTTTTGCTTCTATCAATGCATATATTACCTCTGGATTGGATGGTGCCATTGCCAAACCAATACGACCGAGCGTTCCTTCGGGTAGACCGTGTTTATCCGATAATTGGATCCAATTCTCTCCCCCATCGTTGGTCAAATAAAGACCGCTCTTATTGCCACCACTCTGATAATGCCATGGCTCCCTTCTATAATGATACATGGCAGCCAAAAGCTTTTGAGGGTGCGCTGAATCCATTATTAAGTCCGCACAACCCACAGTGTCATTGACGAACAAGATATTTTCCCAAGTCGCTCCAAAATCCTTCGTTTTATAAACGCCTCTTGCTTTGTTGGGGGTCCAGATATTACCAAAAGCTGCTGCATAAACAACTCCATGATCGCTGGGGTCAACTGCAATTCGATGGATATTCTTAGTTTCTTTCAAACCACGATCCAACCATGTCTTACCTGCATCTTGCGATAAGAAAATCCCTGCTCCACTTGTATGTGAGTTTCGCGGATTGCCTTCACCCGTTCCCACCCAAATGTAATTTGAATTGATTGGATCAACTTTTATTGCTCCAATACCCAATACAGGCTGACGATCAAAAATTGGCTCCCACACAACGCCTCCGCTTGTCGATTTCCAAACACCGCCACTCGCTGCTCCAATGTAAATGGCGCCAGACCCCTTCTCATCCACATCTATGGCTGTAACACGACCGCTCGTTACCGCAGGACCAATGCTTCGCACTGGAATATTTTTGATGTATTCGGTGAAGGGTGTTTGCGCTTCACAATAAAATGGCAAAGTGCATAAAAAGAAGATCAGTCGTTGGATCATGTATTCATTTTTTGGCAAGATAATACATGGATAGTGATCACGTTTGCTCAACAAAAAATTACAATTCCAGGTTTTATTAGACAAAAAAAACCCAGGCGAACCTGGGCTTTTTTATACATCAAAAATTTGTTTATCGTTGGATCATGAACTTGTGCGTTACCACACCTTCTGCTGCAATGATTCGAATAAAGTATACTCCATTCGACCAATCACTTGGAACTTCAATTTCATTGATCACATCGTTCTGAATGATTGTTTGGTTGGTATACACCAAGCGACCAAATCCATCCATGATTTCAATTTTACCTTTGAGCTCATTCTCAAAACCAACAGCCACATAATTCATGAACTGATCGTTGACTGGATTTGGGAATACTTCTACCTCTGCTACTTGACGATCGAAATCTGCCATTTGGAACTCCCCACCTGGATTCGAGATAAGACCAGCTGAGCCAGTCATCAAACAAGACATTGGTCCCCACATGCCTTCAACTCCGTTGCCAAACACTGGACGACAACGGATATTATATGTCGAATTGCTTTCAAAACCAAGCAAAGTTAAAATGGAGAGGTTACGCGAAGCACCGCCATTGACATAGAATATAGGCTCACTCAAATCCTGAAGTTGCAATTCCCACTGATAATTGGTTACTGCACAAATCGTGAGGTTTGTTCTTACCGTTGTGCCAAATGCACGAACAGAAGGACAGTCGTGTGTAGTAGAAAGCGTCAACATCGCCTGAGGTTCGAGCGTTATTTGACAAGTCGAAGCAGCTGGCATCGTAACCACCTCTTTCGTGCCGTTGCCCATGGTCAATTCATAAATCGACTGTACACTCAAATTATAGGTATCACCCAATAGTAACCCAGGCACATTCCGCAATGTAAGTGTGGTTGTATTCTGAGTGTGGGTATATACTAAGCCCGTTGTGGTTGAAACAAAATTAAACTTGTAACGCAAAGCTGCCGAAGAGGTACACGAAATATTTGAGCAATAAGTGAGTGCAGTGGTGTTGGTCGTGCAAGAAGACTGATTGAGCTGACTCAAACAGATCGTGAAATTGCCGATGCCATTGGCACTGTTGTAATTGCGCACTGAGATATAATAGGTGTTACCTGGAATGAGCGAAGTATAATGCAGCATTTCATTGCCAGCAGCGCCTAAGGCATTCTCTACATCCAACACATTGCCAGAAGCATCTTGCAGCTCCAAAAGCAGATCATTGTAAATTACAGTGGTGCGGATGCGAATCCCTGGGGTGGTAGGAACAAACTTGTACCATAGATCTTGGCCGGTAATGGCGGCTGATTGTGACTCAGCAGAAACAGTGGCTTGCGCGAGGTTACCCGAAGTATTGGAGCAAGTATTGTAAGCACCAACAACTAGATTGGTAGCAAAGATTCTCCAGTCGTTGGCAACTAGTGGGCAAGACTCGTTGTTCGTTCCATTGCAGTTATCATCAGTGGCATTGAAACAAACCTCAGCAGAGCCTGGATTGATTGCTGCGTTACTGTCGTTGCAATCGCCTCCTTGAATGGCGTAACCCGCAGGCATAGAGCAACTAACCACTGTTGAATTTGACAAACCGTAGCCGTCGCCATCCGAATCCAAATAATAGGTGGTGGTAACTCCTTCGTCTACTGAACCATCGCAGTCATCATCCAATCCGTTGCATACCTCCGTTGCATCAGGGTTTACATTCGCATTGTTGTCATTGCAATCACCTTGGCAAGTGGTATAACCATCCATGTCCATATCGAAACCTTCGTCGATGAGTCCATTGCAATTGTCATCAATGCCATTGCAGACTTCTGCAGCTGTAGCATAAATAGCCGAATTGTTGTCGTCACAATCACCATTGCAAGAAGTAAATCCATCGCCATCAAAGTCGAATCCTTCGTCAACAATGCCATCGCAATCATCATCCGCATTGTTACAAACTTCCACCGCGTCTGGGTTGATTGCTCCATTGTTATCGTTGCAATCGCCTCCTTGAGCCACATAGTTGTTTGGCTGTTGCTGTGAAGTCATGGTATCGTTGTCATCACCGAAACCATCGCCGTCATTGTCTTTGTACCACAAGTTGGTGGCATTGACAATCACATCAAATGTGGTGGTGGCAATATTTCCGCAAGCGTCAATTGCTTGCACTGTAACCTGTGTGGTTCCTACTGCAAATGAAGAACCAGATGCTGGATTGAATACAATCGTTACGTCACCGCAATTGTCCGATCCAGAGGTGGAATAAGTAACAGGGACAGAGGTTTCGCCAACGCCCAAAGCAACACTTATATCCGTAATGGCCTGTACATTCGGTGCTTGTGTATCGATGTAATTGATGTTTTGAGTGCAGGTATAAGTATAACCACCTGATCCAATCAATGTAATGGTGCGAACAGTTACAGCTTCGCAAGCGCTCAATTGCTGGAACTGATCATTGATTTCGATGACCTCAGAGCCACAACCATTCAATACTGGATACTCATCCTGAACTGTCGTTCCGCATTCTACCGTAACATTCTCTGGACATACAATGTAAGGGTTGTCTCCAAGGAATTGTCCATCACAATCATCGTCGATGCCGTTGCCGCAGATCTCTGTGGCACCCGGGTGGATTGAGGCGCTGCCGTCATTGCAATCACCAGCAATGGATGCATATCCCTCGGGCAAGGTGCAAGCCAAGGTGGTAGTCTCCAAAAGACCGTAACCATCCCCATCGGCGTCCAAATAATACGTTACCAAAAGTCCCTCGTCTGTTAGCCCATTGCAATTGTCGTCGACACCATTGCAAACTTCGATGGCTGTCGGCTTGATGGCAGCATTCGCATCGTTGCAGTCGCCTTGACAAGCAGTAAATCCATCATTGTCTAGATCGTAACCTTCATCCACTTGACCGTTGCAGTTGTCGTCGATGCCATTGCAAATCTCCGTTGTTCCAGGATTGACATTGTTATTGTTATCGTCACAATCGCCCGCACAAACAGTATATCCATCAGCGTCTTGGTCAAAGCCTTCGTCAATAATTTGATCACAATCCTCGTCCAAGCCGTTGCATAATTCCAACGCACCAGGATACGCAAGTGCATTATTGTCATTGCAATCACCCTGACAAGTCGTAAAGCCATCGTTGTCTATATCAAAGCCTTCATCGATGGTGCCATTGCAATTGTCGTCCAACCCGTTGCATTGCTCCACCGCATTCGGATGAATTGCATTGTTATTGTCCGCGCAATCGCCGCCTACGTTCACAAAGCCATTTGGAGCTACACAAGTGTACAAAGTTGTAGTACTTCCAAAACCATCGCCGTCTGCATCGTAGTACCACATCACATTGTTACCTACTGTCACATATGCGTTACGCACTTCACTGTCGCTGCCAATGCCATTGCTGACTGTCAAGCTCACATTGTAAGTTCCTGGTGTCGCGAACGTCACAGTTGGATTCTGTAGGTTCGAGCTAGATGGAGTTCCACCAGCGAACACCCAAGACCATGCAGTTGGAGCACCTGTTGAAGCGTCTGTAAAATTGATTGATTGTCCGCTACAAATAGATGTTTGAGAGGCACTAAAATTAGCAACTGGAGCAGCTACAACCGATACACAATCTCCAATGGAAGTGAGTGTATTGTGCAACAAATCGTTCAATACATCAATGATGTTACCGACACAAACCGAGTTATTCGTTAAGCTAGAATAACTTACGCGTAAGATTGGTGTAGGTACAATGTTGATTGGTATTTCGGTGTTTGAATCGCTCACTACTACGATGGTGTTGCCACCCACTTCTTGGTGCAAGTGAGGGTTCCAAGTAGCTATAGGAAGCAAGCTGGTCATGGATTGTATTACTGCTCCGCTAAGATCCAATTGCAAAGCCGACACTTCATTCGTTGGATTTACAATGTAAATATCAAATGTTTGAGCGGTTGTATTCAAGTTGGTGATACCAAGCGTAACTGTCTCGCTGTTGTCAAAGAATTCATCATCCCAAGGACAAGCTTCGTACATCAATGGTGGAACACCTAGGTCTTCCTGCAAGTGGATGCAATTTCCTAAATAGGCAGCTTCCACGACTGTGATTTCGTTGTCGTTGTTAAGATCTGTACAAGCTGAAGAAGCAATGCTACCGTTGATCGCTGCTTCGGCGTAAACGTGTTCATCGATCATCGTCAAATATCCGTCATTGTCGGCGTCACCGCGTTTCACCACTCCTGGACAGTTACCTGCACAGTCTTGATACACATTACCAAAAGGAGTACCTACGCAATCCTCAATAACTGGACAAGTCGTATTGTTTTTAGTGAAATTGATAATCGCTCCATTTGCATCGCGCTCAAAATGGATACACACCTGTGCCCAGTTATTGTCATAACGCAATTCATATCTACCGTTGGCATCAGGGCTATGATTCCAATTGGTGCGCACGACTAAATAATAATCGCCTGCTGGCACATCGGTAACGTCGATCCATTGGCATGATAAGCCTGAAGAATAGATGTCCGCGCAACCCGCTGTAATCCCCATGTTTCCGCATGAATACTGAGCTGTTATGCCTGATGGACATGACAAATCCAGTACGCAGAAACCGTTTTTGAATCCAATCTGAGGCATTGGATTTCCTAGTTGATCATACAAAAGATATTCAGCATAGCCCTCATAGTGATAGTGATTGTGACAAGCATCGTATTCAAATTGAGGATTGGATGCATTGGGCACACCAATGAAATAATCTTGGTTACCAATGTTCGCAATTCGTGTGGTAAAACGCAAAATTTGACGTGTACCTGTTCCTTGCAGACATCCTTCATTCACCAAACAAGCGTCGTTGCTAGTGATGGTTGTATTATAAAGAGAGGTGTACAATTGCCCACCATCGATCAATAAGTCAGGTCCGAGGTTAGAACAATTGGGATCGCCGTTGTAGTAGCAAGGTCCTTGGATCCCTGCCAAAGGACTATAATTACAAGCCAAAACATCCATACAACCGGTAATTGCTCCAGTGTATTCGAAGAGTGCGTCATAGCTTGAACCAACACAAGAACCTATGCTTCCAATACGCACATAGTAGGTTTGCCCGCCGGACATGAACACATTTACTTCGGCTTGAACGCCGCAAAAATCATCATTATAGGTATATGATGCCTCAACTGTTTCGTCGAAATTAGCCATCATACAATAATCATAGACCCATACCCGCGTGTCACAAGTAGCTAGGTTGCAGGTAGAAATTTTATACTGACCATTCACCAAGGGTGTGAAGACAAACCACTCGTCTCCATCAGCTACAGGATTCAATCCCAATTGAGCCGTTAGTGGGTTGTCGCAGCTCACGCCAGCAGGACAATTGAGATAGCGTATATCCAAATCTTGAAACGCCTGTCCATTCGCCACTTGAAGGCCATTCAAGTATACTTTATAGTTACCCGTTCCAGTCAAACCATTGTTTCCTGAATCATAAATCTCAAAACGATGGCAGCTGTTGCTGATGCAGAATGTAGCGTCGTTATTGGTTCCTTGTGCCACCATCACATTGTTCTCATTGAATACCTTCCAACTGGTTTGGGTTGGATTGGCATCTGGTGTAATATCGACCGTTACGAAATTCCCGGCCAGCACTTGCACATTGTTATTGGTAGTGGTATTGCTTCCGTTGTTGATATCAGTGATCGTCAACGAAGAGCTGTAGGTACCTGCAGCTGGGTATGTCACCACTGGGTTTTGAGCTGTTGATGTTGAAGGCGTTCCTCCAGGGAAGCTCCAGTTGTAGCCCGTAATGTTTCCAGAGGAGGTGCTTGTATATTGAATATTCAAACAGTTGTTTGCTACAGGAGCGTAACTGAATTGCGCTGTTAAAGTTGGAAACACACAAGTACCATCATCCAAAGTCGCACAAGCAGAGTAGTTAGTTGCAAGAGGATTTGTACAACCGTTGACACCAGTTGCAGATACGCTCATGGTGAAAGCCCCTACCACGGCATTGTATCCACCCGCTTGGATGTAATAGGTGTTTCCTACTACTAGCTGGGTACATGTCAATGCAATGTAAGAGCGATATGTTCCGCCATAATCGTCGTTACAAGCTAGCTGAGTGCCGCCACAAGCGGAGTAGACCGCCAAACGAGTATCCGTGTTGGTACCCAGTTGAGTTTGCACTACTACGTTGCCACCGATGTGCACAAATTTGTACCATACGTCTTTGATAAGTGTGGCACCGCCGCAACTTGGATTGGGACCATTGGTCACCGTAGTCGAGTTGTTTACGTTGATGTAGCCACCGTTAACGACGATGTCCAAGGCATTGGCACATACGTCATTGGCAGGCGCTTGAGCGGAAGAGGTATTAAAAACGCATACCAACGCCAGCGCTAACAGCCAGAAAGCAGATTTCATGGTTTAGAAATTTTGGTTATCCTTTAAGTAAAAAAGCTACCAAATTTAAGAATCATCTTACATGCTCAATTGATCACGAACTGAAGCATTATTGGGAAGCTACCGACTCGATTTATTCACAAAGCCGCTTGCAGTAAGTGAAATTGGCTACATTTCGGCCATGATTTCTCAAGAAAACTCCAAAAAGCTATTTCTTCTCGACGCTTATGCCTTGATCTTCAGAGCATACTACGCGTTCATCAAAAATCCGCGAATCAATTCCAAAGGATTGAACACCTCCGCCATGTTTGGTTTCACCAATGTGTTGCTAGATATCCTAAAGAACGAAAAACCAAGCCATTTGGCGGTAGTCTTTGACCCCCATGAAGATACTTTTCGTGTGGAAGCCTATGCCGACTACAAGGCCAATCGCGATGAAACACCTGAAGATATTAAGCTCGCGTTCCCTTATATACTTCGCATCCTTGAGTCGATGAATATCGCTACCTATCAAATAAGCAAATTCGAGGCAGACGACGTGATTGGCACCTTGGCCAAAAAAGCTGAAAAACAAGGCTTTTTAACCTATATGATGACCAGCGACAAAGACTATGGTCAATTGGTGAGTGATCAAATCTTTGTGTTTAGACCAGGCCGAGGTGGCGGCGAAGCTGAAATTCTTGGTCCGAAGGAAGTATGTGAAAAATTCGGGATTGAACGCGTAGAGCAAGTGATCGATATTTTGGGAATGATGGGCGATGCCGTAGACAACATCCCTGGCATTCCCGGGATTGGCGAAAAGACTGCTGTGAAGCTCGTGGCAGAATATGGCTCAGTCGAAGGATTATTGGCCAATGCTCACTTGCTCAAAGGCAAGCAAAAAGAAAATGTAGAGAACAGCAAAGAAATTGCGCTGTTGTCAAAGCAACTGGCCACTATACATCTCGAAGCACCGATCGAATGGAATGAAGAAGAGCTACGCGTAAAAGCACCCGATGCGACTAAGGTGCAAGATGTGTTTGAGGAATTGGAATTCCGCACTTTGATCAAACGAGTATTGGGTGGCGCTCCCTCGGCCGAGCCAACTCAAGGAACTCTGTTTGCAGATGAAGCCGACATAACCGCCGCCCCTGCGGCTGCTTTGCGCTCCATTCAAGATGTAGCCCACGATTACCAGCTGGTGGAAAGCCCTGATCAACTGCAATTGCTGTTGGACCATTTGAACCAATCCGCCTCCTTTTGTTTTGACACCGAAACCAGTGATCTTGATCCCATTTCCGCTGATTTGGTAGGCATGTCATTTTGCACCGAGCCAGGTAAAGCGTATTATGTCCCAACGCCAAAATCGTTTGATGCCTGTCAATCGTTTCTTGAAGCTTTCCGGCCGCTGTTCGAAAATCCAACCAAAGAGTTGATCGGTCAAAACATTAAATTCGATTATAAAGTATTAAAAAAATACGGGATCCAAATACGTAATAGCCTGTTCGACACCATGGTGGCCCACTATATCATCAATCCTGATAGTCGTCATGGCATGGATATATTGGCCGAAAACTATTTATCGTATCGACCTATTTCGATCGAGCAATTGATTGGAAAAAAAGGGAAGGCGCAAGGAAGTATGGCTGATCTAAATCCTGCTGAAATTTGTGATTACGCGGCCGAGGATGCTGATGTGACACTTCAATTGCAACAGATTTTCGCCCCTCAACTCGAAGTGGGACAATTGCGTTCGCTCTTTCAACAAGTAGAAGTTCCCTTGATCCACGTTTTGGCAGATATAGAAACCGCGGGCGTGCGTATCGATGAGCACTTTTTAAGCTCGTATAGCACTGAATTAGGCAACGAAATTATCACGCGTGAAAATAAAATTTTCGAACTGGCAGGTGAACAGTTCAATATGGATAGTCCAAAACAATTGGGGGTTGTTTTGTTCGAGAAAATGGCCATTACGCAAGAGGTCAAAAAAACCAAAACTGGCCAATACAGTACCGATGAGGCTACTCTGTCACAATATGCCAATGAGCATCCCATCATTCATGAAATTTTAGAGTATCGCGAATTGCGTAAGCTGAAGAGCACCTATGTAGATGCGCTCCCATTGCTGGTCAACAAGCGCACAGGGAGAGTGCATACCAACTATCAGCAAACAGTAGCAGCCACTGGTCGGTTGGCCTCCAACAACCCCAACTTACAAAATATTCCCATCCGCACCTCGCGTGGAAAAGAGATTCGCAAGGCTTTCATCCCACGCGATGACGAACATACCATTGTATCTGCCGACTACTCTCAAGTTGAATTGCGCATCATTGCCGCACTCAGCAATGACCTCACCATGTGTGACGCATTTTTGCAAGGAGAAGACATCCATAAAGCTACTGCTGCGAAGGTGTTTGGTGTGGCCATTGATCAAGTGGACAAAGACATGCGCAGCAAGGCAAAAGCTGTCAATTTTGGTATCATCTATGGCCAAGGCGCATTTGGACTGGCTCAAAATCTTGGGATCAGCCGCAAAGAGGCGAAAGAAATTATTGATGCTTATTTTTTACAATTTGGTCAACTCAAG
>JAIYCK010000341.1 GCA_027488055.1 Flavobacteriales bacterium
CCTTCTTCTTTCAGTGAACCATCTTCGTAGAGCATACGCCAAATACCGGTGCGCTTTTGTTGATCATTGAACCTATTGATTCGCTCATGATTGTATACAAATCCATTCTTGTACAATAACAATGAAATGATTCTACCATCTGTTTCAAACTCCAATCCTTTCCCTTCTTCTTTGTTGTTTACAAATTCTATCTCCTTCCACAATTCACCGCTATCGTAGTAATACCGCACCTTGCCAGTCTTAATTCCATTGCTATTCTCCCATTCTTCTTTTACCCTTCCGAATTGATTATAGATTACCTCCTTACCGTGTTTTACATCCGCGCGGTACGTAATCATACGTTCCTTGGTCGAATCTTCTCGGTAGAAAAACCAGGTACTATCCAGTTGATAATTCAAGCGATTGCCTTCAGTCTTCAGTCCACCATCAGGATAATACGTTTTCCAATATCCATCCGGCTTACCTTTGACCATATTCCCTTCGCTGCTTACCACACCGTTGGGGTAAGTGTACTTCACATACTGAGACCACAAACCACAGGCCTGAACCGTTAACCAAATCAATATGAGAAATCCCTTCACTTTCATTTCGACAAATCTATACGCTCAATCAACAAATCAATTCATTTAGAATTCTTCTTTTATACATGTAGATAATAGTATATTCTTTTAAATAGTATATGTTATCTTAATATGGTCTGTTCATAACGGTAACAACTTTTTTGAAATCACTTGCATTTCCGATAAAGACCATGTTGTAAGCAGAAATAAACACATAATACCATGCCATGTTTATTGATTATGATGGCTTTAACGATGTTATAAACAGATTGTGGATGGAACTATTGTAGGTAATTTGATTGTGGAAGACTGTTGTGAATTGTGGATGAAAGGGTCAATATCGGATCCATAATTTATGACAGTTTGTATATACAAGTATAAGGATTTTGCTCCATTGGATGAAGCCAAGGTTAAAATCAAATTTATTTGTATCAAGTTATTCAAGGTTATGCACACGGAAAAAGAAGAATTGTGGTCAATTTTTGGGTTGCTGTTGATAACCCTGATGCCTCGAACGTAAAGGACCACAAATCAGATGTTTGCAAAAGTCGATTTTTCACGGGGAACGCATTTGAAGAATGTGACAAGGGAAAAAGCAGAGGTGCGCTTAGAGCGGCATTTAGTTTTTTGAGTCCTCTTCAGGGAGTCATATGTAAGCCCGCTTGGTATAAAGCCCTTTACGAGGAAAAGGTGTAGGCTGTTATTGCGAATGAGGCGTGGTTGATAGTGTACTCTCTTTATGTGTAGGAGATTTAATTCTTAAACGCGTTCAATTTCGCACCATGACTTTATTGCTGCCGAACTAATTGTTTGACCACCAACATTAACTATGTTCGTTTTATTACTATATCCACCTAGAGGTCCACTCTTTTTTTTCAAATCAGTCAAACAAATTGATCCTTTTCCAGGACCGCCAAAGGAATTCCAAAAACTGTTTGGCACACCAAAAAGAAATATTTTATCTCCTTTGAATGGTCGTAATATATCGATCGGATCCTTCAAAGCTGTAATAAATGAATTTTGGTCACGTTTAAATTTGTGTAATATTAGACTTCTGTAGGAGGTTTTATTCTTCTTCTTGCTCAAATTTATACCGTGAAAAGGAAAAAGATCAATTATTAAAACTGGAACATCTCTGCTATAAAGCCATATCAAACAAGTTTCTTTAGTTTTCTCCCTTGGGTCCAAACCAAATCCTTTACATATATTCCAAAGAAAGCTATCACTTGTAGGATTAATCTGATTGGTTAGCGACGAAAAAATGTAGTTGTCGGAATTTTCTGGCCCAGACTCAAGAAATAAAACAATTAATTGCTTATTGTTTACAATTGTTTTTTTCGCTTTTTTTAGATATATCTGGTATTCAATGAAGTAGCTCTTATAATTAGTAAAGAAGTTGTCATAATTAAAATGAATCGGACATGGCTTGAAAATATTCAGCGCAACAAACAACGTATTAAAATCTCTTTTATTCATAGTTGATGCTTCATAGCGTTTAAGTGATTGCTTGCTGACTCCTGTTGCTCATAAAACTATTCTTTATGACTCTTGTGTATGAAAGCTTCGTTAGCAGAGTAAAATCAAAGCGCACGTTGAGATTACCGTTTACATTTCCGAGGAGTTGGATTATTTGTTAGGGAGGTTTCGGGGGATGTGTGAGAGGTGCTAAAGTACCCATCCCGAACAGTCCAAGGATTTTTAGAAAGATCAACTTTTCTTTTATCAGGACTCAACTCTGAAAGTAAATTAGCATTGAGTTCAAATACCCCTGTACCAGTTTTATCTTCAATTTTTAAATTTTCCGTGCTTCTTGACTTAGTATATCGGCTAATTGTACCACCCTTCAAAGAAAGGTAAACTTTTTTTTCCATTGACTCAAGAAATGTCTTTTTTTCTTTTTCTTTCTTAGTAATTTGATCATCTAATGTCCCTGACTCTTCCTCTAACTCCGAAACTACCTTATTTAACTCTAATATTTCTGTTGGATTCAAGTTCTTATTTGTTTTCGTAGTTTTCTTTTTCTTTTTTTTCTCCTCCGAAATTACCTTCATTTTCTCCTTCAATTTGTTTATTCCTGATTCAAAAGCATGTACTTTGATATATATAAAATAAAAATTGTTTTTTTTATTTATCAAAACATCAAGTGTGTCAATATCAGTAATAAAATCAAATTCTGCAATGCCAGCCTCACCTCTCTTTAATACTTTTTCTATTTTCTTCAAATCAATGCTACCTTGATACATTTCTTTCATCAGTTCACGTTTGTTGTAATAAGTAATACTACCCGGAAACTCGGTAGCTATCTTTTTATGTGCTTCTAAATAGTCTGTTTTACCATACTGATCTGGCACATACTTAAAAAATTGAGACATGAAATCCCTACTGAATCGTATAAATTTGGCAGAATCCATTGAGCGAATGAGACTATGTTCCAATAGCCTTTTTTTGACACTATGCGTCGACAATCCCACGTAATACGGAATAAATTGAAGTATCTCACCATCATATTCAGTGCTGTAATTTGTAAAATCACAATATGTCTGATTTTGTCTATTACACATGAATCCCCAAACATAAATCCCCGCGAAATCATTTAACTTATCTAATTCCGCTAAATGTTTAGGCCCACATATTTGAAATTGCATTTTGCTAATAATTAAATTCTATTGATACTTCCCCCATCCCCTCCACCAACATCACCATCGCTAAAGTATCCAATTCGCAGTAACGATACAAAGCGGAGATGAGGGCTTGGCGTTCTTCGTCGGTCATGTCGGTGTATTGCAAGCGTCCGTAAGCGGTGAGCGCAGCGCCGCCGTCGGCCAGGTTGTCCATTTCACTCAAGTTGGCTTCGAGTTCTTCTTCGGTCCAACCTTCGAATACGGAGGGTAGGCCCTTGTAAGGGTTGTTCCACTCACCGTTCGTTTGTGTGAGCCACACGTGGCTGTCGGGCAGGTTGAGACTCGTTACGCCATGCGAGGCAATGGGCTGGCTGTATTTCTGCTGCAAGAACTCCGACGAACTGATGATCGCCGGCAATACAGCCTTGATGCTGTTCGACCCCTTGGTGGCTGGGTGGTAGTAGTGGTTGATGACTACATCGAGCAAATCGACCATGCAACGATCGCCCACATACGCATCGGTGCTATCCTTGGTACTTCTGGTAATGGAGCGTATGAACATGACCAATTCCTCACGGTCGGGTTCGCTGGATGCAGCTAGCTGATGAGCGATCTGCGTGAGTACCGTGTTCTCGTGGTTCGAATACCGAAAAATAGTACCTACTGTTCCGAGTGCCATTTGCAGTGCGCGCACAAAATCGAAGTTGGGAAAAAATCCCGGCTGAGGTAAAATCACTTGATGGGCGTGCTCCACCCTCCCGTCTGCATGCATGATGTGATGCGAAAACTGAAAAGCGATCTGCTCATAGGGCCTGCGTCCTGCCATGAACGGTAAGGCCACCATGCTCGTTTCAAAGTCAATGAAGTGATAAGGATACTCCCATTTAGCCCGCTCTTCTTGAATTCCATCCCTGTCGATATCGGGCGTGTTTCTTCCTTCCTGTTCGCACTGCACCTGTAGCCATTGTCGTCGGGCATAACGCGAACCTTCGCCATGCTCATCGACACCCAAATCTTCGGCAGTGAGCTCACTCATGAAACGCTTGCCTTCGTCCCACAACCGTTGTGCGCTTTTCCAATTCCACACATCGCTCACCCATGGTTTGAGCATGTCATCGGCCGACAATTTATGCTTGAGCGAAAAACAATTCTCCTTGCCCGAAAGCTTACCCTCAGGCAACGGATGGGCGTGGAACTCACATTTCTTACACACGCTAAGGCGAGTATCGGCATTGGCAAACGTGTCGTTTATATAATATTCACGCAACTCATCTACCCACTGCATAAACGTACGATCATGATGTTCATGGACACCGTGCAGAATGTCTTCCACAATTGCTTGCATCGGCACGGCCGTAAGCACCGAATCACCGGTTTCGTCCAATGATTGAGCAAGACGTGAAATCCCCGTTCGCTTATCGCCTGCACGGCTGATGCGAAACAGCTGATTCAACCCATCGATCGAAGCGCGTTTGCTTTTGTCGGCCAGCATGAGGTATGGTGTAAACGTCAAATCAGGAGCGGCGAGCCTGGCCACGTGTGTTTGAAACGCAAGGTCGAAGAGGTAGGGCACCCAGCCGGACTTCAACGCTTTTTTTCCTTCAAACGTTTCGGGATCCGTCGGATCATACGATTTTGCTTTCACCTCGATGAGTTGCACAACATTTCCCTTCTTCACCAGCACATCGGTGCGAATAAAAAGTGAGTCGAATAGAAAGGCGGCCTCGTAAATGACTACCTCGTCGCGTTGTAGCAATTCTGCTGTTCGTTTGGCGAGCGCTTCGTATTCACTACCCGGACCATCAATAAGCTCGCCCCCAGGATAATGCATGCGAGCCAATTCTTCTACTTGGAATCCGCCTGCCGCCAACGCAAGGAGGAACGGGTCATTTGACTTGACATTCACGTACTCATCTTTGTCCTTGTAGAAGAGTTTGTTGGGACACTCCAAGCCGAGTTTAAATCGCGACTTGGTCAAAACACGCATGGATTTTTTGTTCATAATGCAAAGATGCGGCAGAGGTACGCAATTTTGTTGCGAAGCGTGAAGGTATAAACGATGACTGAAGATGCTGGCGGATATCTTGGTAACTCAACATGTCAGTCCGCTTCTTTTTTCAAATGAAGATGTGCTTAATCAAATGGTATTGCGCAGAAATCAATTGGAGCATGTTGTTCACGTTGACAATTCAATTGTTTGCAAAAGGGGTTTTTTCATGGGAAACATATTTGGATAATGTGTGGGTAGAAAAAGTATATTTGAACTCTATATAAAACACGGATGAATACATTGGAAATTGGTTCAGATCACGCTGGATTTGAATTGAAAGAAGAGCTCAAAGCATTTTTGATACAGAATGGATACAGTGTCAATGATCATGGGACACATTCTTTAGAAAGTACGGACTACCCTGATTATGCGCATGCTACAGCGCAGGGTGTTTTAAAGAACGGTAATATAGGAATACTAATTTGTGGCAGTGCCAATGGAGTGGCGATAACCGCCAACAAACATGCAGGGATTCGTGCCGCATTGTGTTGGAATAAGGAAGTCGCTGGTCTAGCGAGATTGCACAACGATGCCAATATATTGTGCCTCCCTGCACGTTTTATTTCGAAGTTGGAGGCGGAAGAAATGGTTCATTTGTTTTTAGAGACCGCCTTTGAAGGTGGCAGACATGCGAATAGAGTTAACAAAATCAATTGCTAAGTGATGAAAGCGTATTGCTCATTTTTCTTAATCCTTGTTTTTCAGGTTGAATTGGCCAAAGCTCAGCCAGAACTTCAAATGCGCACCAACGCAGCGACTACCATCGCAGCAAGTGATTTGAAAGCACATCTGGATATTATTGCATCGGATAGTTACGAGGGCCGAGAAACAGGATCCAAGGGTCAACGCATGGCAGCAGACTATCTTATTGAGTACTATAAAAAAATAGGAATTCCACCTGGAAACAATGGGAGCTACCGTCAAACGTTTCCATTGAAAAAACAGAATTTTTTGAAATCCAATATCGTCCTCGACGGTAGAACCTTCACCTATGTAAAGAATTTCTTTACGTGGGGTGCTGAGTGGAGTCTATTGGAAGACAAGGAGATGATTTTTGTAGGATACGGTATTGATGATGCGGCATATTCCGATTTGAAGGATATGGATTTGAAGGGAAAAATAGCTGTTTGTTTCAGCGGAGAACCCCGCAACAAAGACGGTGTGAGCTTGATTTCAGGCACAACTACGCTGAGTGATTGGGCGTTCGACATCGAAAAAAAGCAAAATGCGCTGAAGGCCAAAGGTGCCAAGGGCGTTCTGGTAATAGAACCTGGTTACGAGGTGATGATTCAACGCATTCGGTATTGGTTGGAACAACCGGGAATGGACTTGGATTATCCAACAAAGCGCGCAGAACAAGAGATCGTATTGCCTACGGTGTATGTTTCACGGGAAATGGGCGACATTCTGTTGGCGAAGATTAAATCTTCAGTTGATAAAGAGGTGGCCCGTATCAGCAAAAAGGGCAAAGGCAAGGCGCGTAAAATAAAATCGAACATTCGCGTGGAGATGATTATCGAAACAGAGAAGCTTCAGTCAGATAACATACTTGCTTTCATTGAGGGGAGCGATCCGAAATTGAAAGATGAAGTGGTTGTGATATCGGCGCATTATGACCATATCGGAATCGTGAAAGGTGAGATCAACAACGGCGCGGACGATGATGGAAGCGGTACAGTGACCACCATGGAGTTAGCACAAGCTTTCATGGAGGCGAAAAAGGGAGGCTTTGGGCCGCGAAGAAGTATCTTGTTTCTGCATGTGAGTGGCGAGGAAAAAGGATTGTTGGGCAGCGAATGGTACAGCGAGTATCCCGTTTATCCATTGGCGCAGACAGTGGTGGATCTAAACATTGATATGATTGGTCGCAAGGACGCAGAGCACACAGATGGAAACTATGTGTATATCATCGGTTCGGATAAATTGAGTACTGAATTGCATAGTATTTCAGAACAATGCAATAAGACGTATACCAATATTGAATTGGATTACACCTACAATGATCCAAAAGATCCCAATCGTTTTTATTATCGGTCTGATCATTACAACTTTGCCAAGCACAATATTCCTGTCATTTTTTATTTTAGCGGAGTACACGAGGACTATCATAAGCCGGGTGATGACGCTGAAAAGATCATGTTTGATAAAATGGCCGTGATTGGTCAACTTGTTTTTCAAACAGCTTGGGAAGTAGCCAATCGCGACGGTAGACTGAAAGTGGACGTGGTAAGTGATTTTATCACTGATTAACGTCGGCACAATGTTTGTTTTTTAGTTCACTACTAATTTAATCTTCTTGTTCTAATGAAAAAACTAATTTTTATTTTAATTGCCCTTTCGGCTTTACCGGTGATGGCGCAACGTCGTACACGGAATCTCAATGCTCCTCCAGAAGTGGTGGAGTCACCTAGAACGGGTCATGGAATCGGGGCGGTTTTAAGCTTAACGCATGGCAATGGTTTGGCCTATCGTTATTGGCCCAAGCGATTTGGAATGCATGTGGCTATGTTTCGGAATGTGACAAATAATAATAGTTATTTCTCTGTGGGTGGTGCTGGCTATTACACGTTAAAGGAATTCAGCTACACCAACAAACTTTTCTTGCACGTGGGTATGGACTATGTCTACCGTAGGACATCGGATTATCTGGTGTCCTATTCGA
>JAIYCK010000406.1 GCA_027488055.1 Flavobacteriales bacterium
CAAGTTGCTGCAATTCTTTTCCATTGCCACTTCCGTCTTGATTCAGTTCGCCTGCTTTGTCTTCCACAGCCTTGCGGATGGCCGCTTGTTTGGCCGCCATTTCGGAAAGTTGTTTGCTCATTTGCTGACCGCCTTGGGATTGGCCTTGGTTTTTCCCTTGCTTCTTTAAATCCTGGAGTTGTTTGCTCAGAGCCTCTTGCTGTTTTTTGAGTTGGCTCATGCTGGGAGAGGGTTTTTTCCCGTTGCCCCCGGGCTTTTCGCAATTGCCTTTGCCTGGCTTGTTGCAAGACGCTTGGTTTTGCATTTGTTTCAAGGCTTCGTCCAGCATCAAAGCAAGGTTGTTGAAACTAGTCATTGCAAATTGCTGTGAGGTAGCGATTTTGGGAATCTCCCGATCAGGCATCAGGCCGATGGCTTTGTCCATGTTTTCATTGACCAAGTTGATCTCGTGATTGACAGCCGCGCTGATTTGTGGCACACGTTTGCTCAACGCAAACAAACTGTCTTCTACCATTTTGCTGTCGTCCTTGAGTTTGCGCTGTGCTTGGCCTAATTTGTTGAACGCAGGATCGATGGGATCAATCTTTTGAAACTGCCCCATCAACGACTCTTGATCGACGCTCAAAGTGATGAGGTTTTCAAGCAAGGCCCGCAATGCAGCCATATCTTCTTCTTGCTGTTCTTGTTCGCCACCGGCCATGTCCATTTGCATGGATTGCGCCATTTCCTTCATTTTTTTACCCGCATTTTTTTGCGACTTACTGGCGCTGCTTTTTTTGTTTTTGGATAGTTCTTCGGAACTTTTTTGTTGCTCCTGATCTATTTCTTGTTGCTGCTGCTCGGTATCGGGGGTCTCATTGGGTTGTTCGAGTTCCTCATTGAGTTTTTCTGCTTCGTCAAGCTCTTTTTTGACCTCTTCGAATTCTTTGTTCAAGGCCTCTTGTTCTTTCTCTAACTCTTTTGAATCAGTTGATTTTTCTTCTGCTTTTTGGCCCAACTCTTCTTGCTTTTGACCCAATTCCTCAAGTTTTTCGATGGCTTTTTCCATCTTTTGTTCCCATTCCAGCTGCTTGAATTGTTCTAATGCTCGGTCGAGTTCTTTTTCAATGTCCTCGTTGTTGAGTTCCATTTTATTTAGCTCCTCTTGGATTTGGTCTTTGTTGAGCTCCTTCATCATCTCTTCCATTTCCTTCATCAATTGCTCAAGTTCTGGATTCATCACTTGTTCCATCAACTTTTCCAATTGCTTTTGTTTTTCTAGAATGCTTTCATCTTGTTGCTTGAACTCATTCTCTTTATTGGTTTTTTGTTGATTTTCCTTTTGAATTTCCTCGATTTGTTTGCGCAGTTCTTCTTGGCGCTTCATCATGTCTTCGAGCTTCTTCTTATCCTGCCAAGTCATTTCTTTTTTCTCTAACAATTGGCGCTGTAATTCTTCAATTTGTTTTTGAAGCTCTTTGGATTCTTTGATGCTTTCTTCTAGTTTTTCTTTGATGTTTTCGTTGGTGTTTTCGATCTCTTTTTCAAGTTCTTCCTGCGTTGGGGCAGCATATTCGCGGGTCGCAGAGCGGGAAGACTTGGCGCCATGCACGCCATCATTGTCACTGATTTCGAAATAATAGGTGAGTTTGTCGCCGACTTGTAAGTCAACGAGATTCAAATCCCAAGAATAGAAAAATGCGTCACTCAGGTTGGCTTTGTTGACGTCAATATCAATGGTTTCGAAAGATTCATCATCGCTTGGGGTGCCATTGCGCTCGCTGAAACGATAATTGAAAGTGAGTCGGCTAAATCCGTAATCGTCTTTGACCTCACCAGTGAAATACAAATACTTGAAAGAGGCACTGTCTTTTTCTTCGCTCACAGCGATCAAAGGATAGAGATCTGGTATGACTTGCATGCGATAGGTGACACTGTCTTTGGATGTCACAAAACGATTGGCTGTATGCAGGCTATACAATCCACTTTGATAGGCGTATTGGCTATATACATATTGGTCTTCTTCGTTTTGAAAATAATGCGAGCTATCGGCTATGTGAAAATACAAAGCCGTGGCATTGGCTGTGCGGATGTTCCAAGTGACCTTGGTGCCCTCGGGAATGAGTAGATCCCCGGTATTTTCAAAATTTTCTGAAGGCCTGCGCAGATAGGCGGGGTAATCGAGCTGCACACTAAAGTCGGTGAGTTTCGGTGCGGGTAGCAAGTCAATCTGATAGGTTTCAGAATAAAATCCGTTTGCAAAGAAGTTGAACGGCACATCCGCAATGATGTTTTTGATGGTATATCTAAATTGGACCGGATTGTCGCGTTCCATTAAGTATTGTTGGCCCTCGATGAGCACAAAAATCTTTTCGGGTATTTCAGCTCCGCTCAGTTCAACTTGCAATTCGATGTCTTGGTTTTCGATGACAGTGAGCGCTGGATTGAGAAGCTTGATAGTGAATGGTGCTTCCTCTGGAATGATTTGGCCGTGCCGAATGAGGCGATTGGTGGGCTTGGTAATAACGGAGGGAGCAGCAAATA
>JAIYCK010000318.1 GCA_027488055.1 Flavobacteriales bacterium
AACAAAAGAAATTTCGTTTTCATAAGATTAAATGTAGGGTATTGCGTGTGCATTACTCATAATCATTCGGGAATTCTTCCTTCAGAATTTTTTGACGCCAAATGAGTTGCACTCTTCTTCGGAGCGAAAAATAGTACTTACTGGTATCTTCTCCACAAAAAACATTTGTTGACCAGATGACCCCATTGGCATAATGGAAAGACACCCCATGGAATTTAAATCGGCTAAGCATATTTGCATTGTGCCCAGGTGAATTCCTCCACATCTCAAACGCTTTTGAAGCCAAATTGGCTGCCATAGAATCCGCAATGACTGCAGTCGTATCCATCTCATAATCAAAAAATAAAATATTTTCACCACAGTATAGCTGACCTCTCATGTTCGCTGCATAGTTTATTCGATCCGTCACTTCTCTGCCAGTATATCTTGGTCCTTTGGTGCGTTCCACATGATCCAAGTTGTTATAGACAGACATCCATTCAGTATGATTGCTAGCCGCCTTAGCGATGGTATCATTCCAAACCAAGGAAAGCATGAGTTTTTTACCCCGATAATCGTTGATTAACGTATGAAAATTCGATGCGATTTTTTCCTCGCTTTGTACCACCACATCAGCACCATTCCCAGTGGTTTGTGCCACAACCAAAGTGCTCCTGAAATTAAAAATAACCGCCATGATCATGACCAACACGCATGAGGTTCTGCAATGGAGTTTTCTTTTCATAATTCATCGATTCAATTCGTCTTAACCACAAGCTTGGCTTGTAGTAAGGCTATCCTATTTCAGTGTAAAAGCTATACCCTGTCCTAAAGAATAACGTACCGAATTATTGTCAGCGTATTCAACACCGTCAATAAATAACTTCTTCGCGCCAGGATCTTGAATGGCCAGAAGGATATCCGGATTGAGCTGATTGCCGTTCACACGATATTCCTTAACGGTGCCATATTCAAATACGATTGATATTGTAAATCCATTTGTTCTAATAGGATTTCGTGTTTTGAGGTAAGGAAAATTTTTCCGATCATCTTCCGAGAGGTGAAAGTTGACCCAAAACTCAGAATACGAAGTTACTTCGTTCCTGTTGAGCTCTCCGCCATTCTTACCACAAAAAATCAAGAAGGGCTTCTCTTCCAATTGCACGCACTCAAAGGTTTGTTCACGCGAGCCAGATTCGGTTGTAATTACTAAACGGAAAGGCAGCACCGAAGATTTCTCGATCAAGTCAATTTGGCGTTTATTTACAACCTTGATTGGATTAGCCACATCCCGAACAGACCACGCCCACTCGTACTCACCCGTTTCAAGGCTTGAACGCACTACAAACATGGTATCGCTATGAAACTCGCAATACCTCCCGCCGGCCATTACCTCTTTCTCCCATTCAACCCATTCGTGATAAATAGTATCGTAAACTACGATGTCGGCAAGCGGTGTAATAGTGAGCTGAGATTTTGAATCATCCAACTCAAAATTGAAATAAGAATTTCCATCGCTATATCCCAATCGAGCAATGTCGATTCTTTGGATATTAGACATTCCAGCGCTCAAGAGCAATGTATTCGGCTGACCAACAATTAGGCGTTGAACTTGCGCAGCGTTTTGAAATACCTGACCAACCAAATTGCTGGAAATGGCAAGTAGAAATAAGATGAGGTTAGTTTTCATGGGGATAATTTTTATGTGTGAATAGGCAATGGAAATCCAAAGTTTGGTCTGATTGAACAAGCGCTATATGCGCCGCATCCACAGATAGACTTGCAAGCCATCTGAACCCGAAGCGATGTCTGAAAATGGCAATCCGGGCATCTCTCCTGACTCAAGATTGTAAGGATTTATGCTGCCGCTGATTATGCCCCAGGGGGATTGATATAGCGTGAGCACATACACAAAAGTTGACGGATAAAAGACATAATTTGCGTCCACATCATTGAATTGCATGGCACCATTTATATCGAAGAAGATGGTATCCGAGGTTAAGTTAATCTCTCCTATTTGACCAATGCGATATCGATCAATGACCCATGTTTGCCCGGCAATGGAGTAAGTATTTGGGTTTATCACCGTATCGGTCACAATGGGTGTAGGCGGCAGTGGCGGTCCTGAAGCCTCGTAGGCCTCGGTCGTGCAGGACGATAGCGCCAGGGCAATACCGCATGCCAAAAAGAGAATAAAAAGAAAGTTGTTTCTCATGGTCCTGTGCGTGTTAGGTGTATGGTGATTTGTTCATTGGGTCCGTTGCTGCTATTGGCCCATAGTCCAGAGGTACGGAGCGTTATAGACTCTGCCTGATCATCAATAATCTTCCACACGCGTCGAGTGCCATTGATGTTGAATGAAATATATCCTAAGTCATCGGGACTATATTGTCCTTGCACCGAATAGAAATAAGGCTCACCCCAATCAACTGATCCATCTGGCTGATTGCTTGCTTCAAATCGAATCGTGCTATAATCCAAATGCCAGCGCGTGAATCCCACCTGCACCGTATCGAGTGGATAAGTATCATTGGGATTGATGTACCAATCGCCCGGCAGAAACACCATCATATCGGTTGATGCGCTGTTATCAACCTTTTCATAGGTGATGCGATCTATGCGGTATTCACCACTGAGAGATAAACTCGGAGGCTGCTCGTATTTATAGCAGGATGCCAGCGAAGTGATACACGCAGCGAAGAGTATTTTTATACATTTTGAAGGCCACATTGGTAGAAAGGTTTGCAAAGAAGGTAAGTGAATGATCTGAAATGTACTACGTATAAATTGGCTCAATATTTTATATCATTTCATTCTTTCTCGAAAGAAATTCACACTCATTCATCATCAAATAATTTGAGGAGAGTCGGAGCTCAGGTTGATATAACAAAAGGCCAAAAAAGTAAATTATCTCCAAACGTAAATTTTGCGCAAGAGAGGCACGATATGTTTCTTCTATGCTAACTCCTTCACTTCCACACCAAGGCCTTCCAAATAGTTCAATCGATGCATGGCATGAACCAACTTGGTATTATCTGAGATACCAGCGCCTAGATGCAAATGGTAACTGGAAGCATGATTATGCGCATCAACTAAGATTCCTGCCAGCGAAGCAGCAATGTAATAGTCCCCGGATGGATCAGCTTCCTTAATTAGCTTAGAAACCAATATTTGCCGAGTGTCTTCAATTGTAGGAGTACTCGCTTCCACTTCATTTTCGCGAAGGGACGATAGTAATGCCAGCAAAGACTCCGTGGACTCACCCGCAGCCTTGCGACGCACGAACTCTATATAAGCGAAAATCAATCCGCTTCCCCAATTTCCGCGCTTCTCAATGAGCGATGCAGCGTACTCTTGAAATGATATTTCCGGAAACGAAGTGAATACATGTATATGCGTGCGAGCTCGCGTAACCAAAACGTTCAGCAGACGATAGCCAGCGCGCGTGCCTAACTTTCCAAAATACTTGGCGAATAATCCCTCACGATTCGCCCCGAATGTGGTGGAAAGCACAATGATATCGCGCTCGTCACCTTGAATGTTTTCAAGGTTTCGAACAAATAAACCGGCCTCATCCAAGCGTGCAATCTTATGATTTGCCTCTTCCGATATCCTACGCTCACGCATCATCAACTTCATTATCAAATCACGTTGTTTGAGGTTGAGTGTTACCACGCCAATAGAAGGAAGTTCATCTTGGTCATTTGGTTCAATTGCAAGCAGCCACTTAACGACTGCTAGGGCTTCCTGCTCGTTTGTTTGGCTGCTATAGAATCCGTTTACGGCATGAAATCCAAACGGCTTCTGAATATGATTCAAGGCCATTGGTCTAAG
Organism: Flavobacteriales bacterium; assembly: GCA_027488055.1. Lineage (GTDB taxonomy): Bacteria > Bacteroidota > Bacteroidia > Flavobacteriales_D > Sanyastnellaceae > CANHSF01. Next base: position 3,814 of record JAIYCK010000318.1, read on the forward strand.
ATTACCATAGAAAGCAGCATTAGAGAATGCAATCAAATCGGCATGCTCCGAGCGATAATGGTAGGTCAAATAAGTGTCGCCGAAATAGCGGTGCTGAATGGCAAAATCCAGAATGCTTTCTGCGAGCAAAGCTTGCTGTGGTAGCAGATCTGTAACATTATCAGAAAGCTCCATCATCAAACGATCATCAGCATCGGCCTCAAACCAGTTGGAAGGGGGCATTTGGTGGCGGTCGCCTGCAATTACCACCGTGCGACCCTTTAACAACCCTATAAAGGCATCTTCTAGCCTGATCTGACTTGCTTCATCGAAAATGACCAAGTCAAAAAGCTTTCGTGTGCCTCGAAACAAAATGGAAGCTACTTCGGGAGTGCAAAGAGTAACCGGGAAAAGTGAAAAAAAAAGTTCAGGGTCCGACTGCACGATTTGGCGCAAACTGTTTCGCTCCTGCCCTCGACCTCCTCGCAAGTTATACAGGCGTCGCATACCATATGACTTATCTACTCGCTTGATTTCTCGATGCACATTGCGTTGATAGTAATTGGTAGCTCGCTTCTTTCCTTCCTCCCGTTGCTGACTTACCCATATCATCAACTCCTTCATTTCCTCCCATGCAAATGTGGATTGCATACGCATCTTCTTTCGTTGAATCAGAACCTTGAATACCGATTTCTCCCAACAAGCAGCCGCATGCGAAGTTTGTAAAAAGTCCATGATGTCATCAAGTACCTCGAGGCGATTATAGGTTATTAATCTGCAAAAGTCTGCCGTGCACGACTGAATGCTTTCTGGCGACAAGTCGAAAGACTCCACTAAAGTAAGCTCATTTAAACGATCATACAGAGTGGCTTTCACTCTCTCAAGCTCAAAGCGAAACTCCATGATGTCGTTGGCAGCCGAGTTCCATCGACACAGTTGGCCGAAATAATGATGATGCCTGCGACGCGCTTTGGACAACAAACGTTTCACCCTGCGCACTAAGCCTCCTTCAATCATAAATGTATCATGCTCTTCTTGCAATGGAATAAGCTCTTGCAAGAGCACCTCCTGTTTGCTGAGCAACTGAATGTCGCGACGGAGACTTGTCAATTTTTCATCCCGAAAACAAACGTATCCCGTTTTATCTGAGCACACTTCATTCGGCCAGCGATTGGCTTTATAAAAGGCTATAAAATCGATCCATCGAGCATCGTGTTTTTCCAAAAAATATTCCATCAGCGCATGGAATTCTCCGACGTTGGAATCGATCCGCGTGAGCATCGCACTAGAAACTGGCAGTTCTTCTATAGACCGACTCAATCCCAGATAATGCAGCATGAGCTCTTCGAAGCGCATACCAGTCAGCATGATCTCATTGAGTTCCTCACAATATGAAGCATATTTCGCGTGATACTCCGCCCATCGTTTGCGTTCAATAGCGTAGTCATTGGGAGCCTGCGGGTTCCATTTGCACGAAGCATCTTGAATGTTGCGCGCTTTAGTCACCACCTCGCGCCTGCCGCTCACTACATCCGCAATGGTCACATAGGTATCCTGAAAACCAAGGTCATCGAGTTTTTTCGCTATCACTTCCAGTGCGGTGCGTTTCTCACTAATCATGAGCACGCGCTTGTTGTTTGCCAGTGCCGTAGAAATAATGCCCGTCAGCACAGTCGATTTACCCGTGCCCGGAGGCCCATGCACCACGGCATGACCGCCCTTTCCAATCGTTTCGTGGGTATTCCATTGTGCCGGATCTAGATCGACCAATGAAAAAGGAAATTCTGGGAAGAGATCTATACCTGCCTCATCGATATCGAGCGTTTCATTTTGGCTTAGATAGACCTTTAAATCTTGAATAATTCCTTCCTTATTAGCTTGGAATATTCCAATAACAGCTGATAAATGTAGATCAAATCCTATTCGGTGTTGTTCGGCATCAAAGCTTTTCAGATTGCCATAGCGCAAGGGCTCAGGACCAAGTGTATCTGTCACGAAATATTGATCGCGCCATTTGCCGGGAACATTGAATATCTCAGCAACAGAAACAAGATAGCTCTCCAGTTGCTCATGCGTTATCGTTCCCAATTCAAGAATCTCTCCATCAGGTTCATCGGGCAAACGCATTTTGTTATCTTGCAACCAATTCTTAAGCGCATAGTTGAGACGTATTTCACCTCCGTCCTTTTTAGCAATCAACCAACGATCCAAGTTCTTGCCCGGTGTGATGGTGACTGGCCAAAACATAAGAGGCGCCATGAAACTCTTGGACTCATCGAACGGATCAAAGTGGCTCAGCAGCGGAAAGCCAACATAAGTCGAATACTGTCCCGTCTCGCGAAACAAATCAGCCCCCTTAGAATAGAGCTTCCGAAACAAGTCATCGAGTTCATCGGATGCTAAGGAATACTTGTACTGATCAACAAGCGATTCAGCTGGCACATCAAAAGTAATCTTCACCTCTACTTCACCCGTTTCAGAAAGAAAAAGGGTACGCAACAAATCGCGCGCAGTAAACGGATTGATCTGGTTGAGTCTCGTCACATCGAAGCGTGTGCCTGAGGAAAAGCCTTGCAGACAGTTGATAAATGTACTGCGACGTGTTTCCT
>JAIYCK010000078.1 GCA_027488055.1 Flavobacteriales bacterium
CATTCTTCACAACGATTCCAAATGTGTGATCGAAGCGACATTCGATGTGCGCTCCGCTGCTTTGGATGCTTTTTTCTCAAGCCACGATCTCGATATAGAAGCAACCACTACAGTGCGGCGTGAAATCACGGCCGCAGGCAAGAGCAGATCCTTCATCAACGACACGCCTGTTTCATTGCTCGCATTGAAAGAGTTTGGTCACTTCGTAATAGACATCCACAGTCAGCACGAAAACCAATTGATTACCGAACGATCATTCAGGTACTTGCTTGTCGATGCCTTTCACTCCGACACCACCCTCTTCGGAGCCTACACAGAGGCATTCGAAACGCGCAGAAAACAAATGCAAGAAGTGGCCACCATGACCGCAGAGCGTGATCAGTTGCTGCAAGAACAAGATTATCGTTTATTCCAACTTCAAGAGCTTGAGCAGTTGAATCTAGCCAACTTGGATCAAGTTGCCCTGGAAACAGAACGCGACGAGTTATCGCATGCAGACTTGATTTTGCAGGCTTTGCAGCATTCCTCCACCGGGTTGGATGACGACCAAAACGGCGTCCTGATGCACATCCGCAACCTGCGCCAAGGCTTGCAAAAGGTGAGCACCTATTCACCCAAACTGCTGCAATTTGATGAACGACTGCAAGGTGCATTTTTGGAACTCAAAGAACTTTCTGCCGATCTGAATGACTATGTTGATCAAGTGCAATCCAATCCGGAGCGTTTGGATCAAATCCTTGAAACGCTTTCGGTCTTGTATCATTTGCAGCAAAAACACCGCGTGCAAACCACCGATGATTTGATTGCACTCGAAAATGATCTGCGTGCCAAAACCACCTCCACGCAACACATTGAAGAAAAACTACAACAGCTGCAAGCATCGCTGGAAAGAAGCCATCAATTGGTGAGTGACTTGGCCGCTGCCCTGACGAGCAACAGAATCCAAAGCGCACAATTGGCATCCAAAGAAATCGAACGCTGGTTTCATGCATTGGGCTTGGAACAAGCGCATATACAATTCAACATCAAACCATCGAGCGAGTGGCATGCCTTTGGCGGGGATGAAATAGAATGGCTATTCAGTGCCAACCAAGGAGTAGCCTTGCAGTCATTGAGCAAAGTGGCCAGTGGCGGTGAAATCTCGCGCGTGATGCTTGCCATCAAAGCCACCTTGAGTCAGAGGCGCTCGTTGCCCATTTTGATACTTGATGAAATTGACCAAGGGGTAAGCGGTGAAGTGGGTAAAAAAATCGGACTCGTATTGAAAGCAATGAGCAGTCAGATGCAGCTGCTCACCATCAGCCACCTGGCGCAAATCGCTGGCCAAGCCGATCATCAATTCAAGGTAGCCAAGCACATTGAAGGCGGCCAAACGGTCACCACCGTGCGCGCGCTGAATGAGGAAGAACGTATCGCTGAACTGGCCGAAATGATCAGCGGCAAAACGAAAAGTGAAGCTGCACTTGCGAATGCCCGAGAATTACTAAATTAGGGGCGCAATAGACCCTTACCCTATGACCGTTTCAAATGATCTGCTTACCTTGCTATCCTTGCCTTCACACAGCGAGCTGGAAGAAGTGCAAGACGCCTATGATCTAAAACTTTTCGAAGCGCGTCAAGATCTACTTCAAAAATTCGCCGTTCCCACGCTCATTCGCAAAAAAATCAAAGCGCTAGATGCCTTTTGTCAATTGGAATCCGCTGCAATCGATCCATCCACCGAGGCCCCATTCGGCACTTCTGCGATGACCGATAAGATAGAATTTCTCGAACGATATGAGGAAAAAATGAGCGAATTGAAATTAGCCATTAGCACCGCCCATACCTTTTCCGAATTGTGTGCAAAGGCGAACTCTTTGGCCCTTCAGCAAGACTACTACATGGTGCTTTTCACCTTGTTGTTCAGCGAACATTACAGCGCCTTGCCCGAAGAAGTTAATACACGCGATATGATCGATACGGGCAAGCTCATTTTGCAACTCAAGGCAGGCAATCCCGACGATAAAATGGCCTGGGAAATAGAAAAAGAATTAGCACGTATATCCAAGATCCAACAATTATGATGATAAAAAACACCATGCTCATGCTCGGATCATTGGTCCTTTTGGGGCTCTGCGCATGCCATTCCGAAAACAAGAGCACCGCCAAAAACGATGCTCCAACATCCAAAGGCAAATTGTTTATCATCGGCGGCGGTGAACGCACCTATGAGCTGATGGAATCCTTGCTCAACGAGGCAGGACTTCAAGAGGGCGACTACATTGGCATCCTACCCATGAGCAGCGAAGAACCGGATTCAGCTTATTTATACATCCGCGCTGATTTTGCAGAGGTAAGTCCCATTCCATGCATCAACTTGCATTTCACAGAGTCTGATTTGATCAATCAAGCCAAGCTCGATTCGTTGCGCAAGTGCAAACTCATTTTCATTACCGGTGGCGACCAAAAACGATTCATGAACTTGGTGCATAGCACACCCATTGAAGAGGCCATCAAAAGAGCATATCAAGATGGCTCAACCATCGCAGGAACGAGTGCAGGAGCAGCTGTGATGAGTGAGATCATGATTACTGGCGACGAAAATTTCAGCGAGGAATACAGCAGTACGTATGACAAAATCTGGAAAGGCAACGCTATCTATGCTACGGGATTAGGCATGTTGCAAGGTGTGATCATCGACCAACACTTTTTAATTCGCAGCCGCCACAACAGATTGTTGACCGCCCTCTGTGACTTCCCAGGGCACATGGGGGTTGGCATCGACGAAAGCACAGCCATAGTCGTATCGGGGGACAGTGCGCTTGTGGTCGGAAGTTCGCAGGTGATTGTGTATCATCCGCATGATTCATGCGATTACCATTTCAAGCAATATGCACCAAAAGATGTGCATTGCTCTGTGTTGGTGGGAGGCGAAAAGTTTGCGCTCTCCACGCCAGAGCGTTGATGCAGCCGTCGTTTAAGCTTAAGGAAGCAAATCGACCTACTGGCTGA
>JAIYCK010000058.1 GCA_027488055.1 Flavobacteriales bacterium
CGCGTTTTTCTTTGTCCATGATTTCACTCACCAAGGTGATGGCTGCACCCAATTCACCGGCCAATCCAAGCCCTGCAAAAAAGCGAACGGCCGCATACTGATGCACATCCACTACAAAGGCATTGGCGATATTGGCCAAGGAATACATCAAGATGGATCCAAACAATATGCTTTTGCGGCCTTTTTTGTCGCCCAAAATGCCCCACAAAAGTCCGCCGACCAGCATACCGCCCATCTGCCATAAAAACAGCAAATAGTCATATTTGTCGATCATAGCGGGATCGGTGATGCCAATGCCAATCAGGCTTTTTTTGCTCACCATATTGAACAGCTGCAAGTCATAGATGTCCACGAAGTAGCCGAGGGAGGCTACAAATACGGTCATCCATATTTTTTTATTTGATCCGTGTGTCTGCAAGGCGATAAGTTGTATGCGTTAGGGTGCGGCAAGATAAATAAATTGAATCGAAGCCCATGCAATTAGGGAAACAAAACCCGACACAATGGATCATTGCAAGTGGAAACGCATCGGACCATCAAAGGTCTTTATCATGTCGTTTGGATCGGATCCATGCATCATGCAAGAGATTGTGCAATACCACGGCGCATCGCATTTACATGGGGCATTGGCCCTTCGCGCTGATCGTGTGCTTACTTCTTGCGTGCAATCTTATACCGGTGACGAATCGCCATTACGGTGCCAATTACCATCACCAAGCAGCCTATCCACAACACATTGATTTGTGGAAACACTTGAGCGGTCATGATGAGCATGTCGCGGTCGAGTGAACTGTGTTTCTGCACGGTCAACTCAATGCCTTCTGCTTTTTGTTGGAGCGCCAACAACATCTTAAATCCTTTGGACTCGATGGGATACGGAAAAGGACTTCCATTCACATCGACCATCGGGATAATCAATTGCTCGGTGCGTTGCTTGGAGCCAAGGGTCACATAAGCGCGTTTTCCATGGGTGCCTTCGGGCAGTCCTTCAGGGATGTCGGTGATATCGATCAGACTGTCGATCTTCATGGAGATGACTTCCGTGAGCGCAATGTCTTGTCCCACCTCAACGGTGCCTGTTTTGGGTTCCAAATAACCTTCTTCTTCGGCGGCCTTCAGCTCCGTGTCGGTGTATTTGATAAAGGTGTACAAGTCATGACCCAAGAAATGCTTCACACTTGGCTCACGGCTATTTCCTTTGGGCGATTGCAAGATGGTGGGCTCCAGTACAAACAAACGTTCACCCGGTGTGCCTGCTATCCAATTTTCCAAATGTGTTTGCGTATGGCTGTCCATTTCACCGGGTGTAATGGCCGTCCAATGTTTGTTGGTTTCAGCATCGGTTAGAAAATCGCCACTCGATGCATGGGTGTCCAATGCGCGGAATGGGAAACCCAAATGCTGCACATAACTGCCTTCTTGGTAGGTCTTCGGACGCACATCGAAATACTCCACGGTCACAATGATGCGGTCTCCGCTTTTGATTTTGTCTTTGTAGTGGACAAAATAATCTCCCATAATAGCAGTGTCACCTTTCAACAACATGATGTCTTCTTTGTCATTGAATTCTTTGTTGATCTTGCTGATGCTCACATCGCTTCGGGAAATAAAATAGCTTTGCCAAGTGCTAATCACAGCTCCCAGAATCAATAGCGCAAAACCCAAGTGGGCCACGCTGGCGCCCATGAGATCCATCTTGCCTTTCAATACTCTCCATCCATAATTGGCATTGGCCACAATGGCGAAGTAACAAGCCCATACCAAGATCAACAACATCACGTCCAACGATGCAGTTCGCTCATTGCTGTGAATGGCCCAAGCGGTAAGTCCTGTAAACACCAACGAAATCACGATGCTCACGACCAACTTTTTGGCAAAATCGGCAAATGCTGTTTTTTTGTATTTCAGATATTGTCCAAAGGCAATGATCAAAAACAAGATGAAAGTAAATGGAATCTGGAATTGATGGTAAACTTGAAAACGATCATCGCCAGCGGGCGCTGAAAAATTGTGTTTACTCATGGATTCCAAAAAGGCCCAACCTGTGCTCTTGTGCAAAGCAGCCAAGGTGGACTCAAATGGAGCCATGAAGATATTGCCGACATTGATACTTGTGACGACGGTGATTTGAATGCCCATGATCACCAAAATCAATGCACCAATGAACATCCAAAATTCGCGGCTCCAAAGCGCCTCTTCTTCTTCACCAGCTTTGCGGAATCCTTTGCGATAAGCCAGTACAGACATCACAGCGGTGAGTAGGATGAAAAGCAGACACAATCCCGGAATCATGGTGTCTTGACCGGGCATGAGTTTATCCAACTCCTCGGCGGTCTTATAGGTCTTGTGCGTAATCAAGTTACCAATGCCCACCACGAATAGAATGCTGCAAACACCTACATAGATGGTGCGCAACAATTTAGTGGGAAGCAGCAAGTAGGTCGTCAAAGCCACGAAGAAAAGCAAGTACACCAGCAATTGGGCAAGAATACCGCTGTCCACAAAACTGTGCACAGAACTATCGCCGAGCACGCCGCTGCGGGTAAGGAAGGTGGAATACAGCACCAAGATAAAAGCGCCTACACTGAGTGTCAAAGCGGCGAAGGTGGAACTCTGCTTGCGTTGATTGATCACCAACAAGTGGGCAGCAGCTACCAATATCAACCAAGGCACCAGCGATGCATTTTCGACCGGATCCCATGCCCAGAATCCACCAAATCCAAGCGCTTCATAGGCCCATGCTCCGCCCATCAGAATACCCGTGCCCAAAATCATAATACCAAAGAAGGCCCATGGAATTGCGGGACGCATCCAACCATTGAGATCTTTGCGCCACATGCCTGCAATCGCATACAAGAAGGGAACCACGGTGGCTGCAAATCCAAGGAAGAGGGTAGGAGGATGAATGGTCATCCAATAATTTTGCAAAAGCGGATTCAAACCACGACCGTCCATGAAAGGCTGGAGCGAAAGATAATTTGCATTGAGAGTCCATGGCAATCCCACGTTGGCAGCGGCTTCGCGCAACATCCCAAATGGATTGCTGCCAAATTGGAAGTCACCAAAGTACACGCCGATCAACATCGACGACAAGAAGACTTCGACCATGGCCAAAACGGCCATCACCCAAGGTTCCCAATCTTTGGCCCAACGGATGAGACAAAAACCAATGATCACATGCCAGAAGGTCCACAACAAAAAACTACCTTCTTGCCCTTCCCACATGCAGCTGAAGATATAGCGCAGGGGCATCGAGTTGTTCAAGTGTTCCCATGCGTATTTATATTCGTACAAGTGGTTGAATAGGATGTAGAGCAGGGTGGCAATGATGCCTATAACGGCCACACCGTGGGTCAGAAAACTCACACGACCAGCCCGCAAAAACAATGTGGATTGCGGGTTCTTGGCCGCTTTGTAATACGAAAAACTACTGAAAATGGCGGAGATGAAGCTCAGGATCACCAAAAGATTTCCGATGAAACCCGGCCCTGTATGTTCGTTGAGATATGTGATTGGTTCCATAAAGGTGCGGCCGTTGGCCTGCAAGTATTATTTGACGTCTGCGCTTAGACTGTGTTTCTGTTCGTTGTATTTGCTAGGACATTTCATCAGCATGAAGTTGGCATGAAAAACCTGGTCGTCGCCCATGCTGCCTTCCAATGTCACTGTCTCGGATTGTTCCAACCCCATCGGACGACCTTGCTTGTCGGTCAATTGTACTTCGCGGCATTCTCCTTTTTGATCGATCACATGGAAGGTGGTGAGATTAGGATTGGTTTGTGCATCGTATCCAATGCCTTTGGTTTTGTCCAATACACCCACCACTTTTACTTTTTCATTTTTGACCAAAGTGGCTTCGGCAAATGAAACACTGTCCACCGAGGAGGTGAAGGTGCCGATCAATACAGCTGCGATGGCAAATACCACCAGCAACAGAACGATGTGTGATTTTTTCATATACTTATTTCTTGGAGTCCAATTTCTTTTCAAGTGCACTCACCTTGCGATCGATGCGCCATATAGCATACAGCAGGCCCAACATCACCACAGCAGCCACAGCGGCCACTACTTTGATTTTACCACTGGAGTAGAAGTATTCTTCCAATCCATCGGAAGCCTTTGCGTGTGACGACCACAACAACAAAATGAATAGCAGTGATCTATGCCAAAAGGTTCTCATGTGCTTGTTCTATTTTTAAAATTCGTAATCTGAGATGATACATCCAATACCCCAAAAGGATAAATCCAAAGGTGGCTGGATAAAATATGGTGCGCAATGAACTGTCGAGATCGTATTGCGAAAAGGCAGGGTTGCCGCTTTTACCTGGGTGCAAACCTTCGGTGAAGCGGGGCAAAATCATGAGCAATACCACCATCAAAATAAAGGCGAAGATGTTGTAAATGGCCGACAACTTCCATTTGTTTTCTTCTTGTGTCACGGCATTGCGCAAAATGAAGTACGAAGCATATACAATGAACACCACCAATGCCCCATTGAGCTGTGGATCACGTGTCCACCAAGTGCCCCAGGTGAAACGGGCCCAAATGCTGCCAGTGATCAATCCCAAGACACAAAACACCAAACCTACGGCTGCGCTCATCGCAGCTTTGTTGTCATGGGGTCGCACGCGCTCGGGTTGGATCGGCATGAGCAAGTCGTCGCCACCGCGCTGTCCTCGCATCAATACCTTGATACTTTGCGCGAAGGAGATGATCATCAGCACAAACATGGTGAACCACATGGGCACATGCCACATGAGGTTGCGAATGGTTTCCATGATGATGGGCTGATAGGGATAATTGAAGAATTGAGCTTCGCGGTGCTGAAATAGTGGCATCGTGGTGCGCGCCAAATCAGGGTTCATTGTAAAATCGGTGACCTTGAGCGGTGTCTCTAAAAACACTGTGCCGTCGATGTCATTGTTGAGCACAAAGGCAAAGGCTTTGCTGTGCATTTCATTGGGCAAGGTCACTTCTGCTGTCAGGTGGCTCTCATCCGCGACCTGCGTCACAGTGCAAGGGATGGAAAGGGTGCTATCGTTGATCAAATACAACGCATTGGATCCAGCCGATTGAAAATGGCTGTTGTATCCCACCAATTCGAAGGTGTGAGAACCTGGTTTAATTTCGGTAAGATTGGTTTGCAACAGCGCTGGGCTCAGCGGAGTGATAAATGCAAAAACAGCCACATATATCAACAAGCCGGCACAAAGAAATTTTAAACTGATATGCATTTTCATCGATGACTACTACAAAAAATGGAACACCTTGCAGGACCTAAACAGTCCACTGATTTATTCTCTCCAAAGGTAAGGGAAGAGAAGATACGACAATACGATTGCCAGCACATTCAATACAATCAAAAGCATCAATTGATAACCATTGGTGGCCCATGTAACGCCTTCTATTGCTAACCGTGTGAATTTCACTATGGTAATGAGCAATGGCACCACCAGCGGGAATCCTAAAATGGCCATCAAACCTACTCCTTGGCCGGTGCGCTGTGCCAATGACGCCACAAAGGTCAGCATCGTGCCCAGGCCTGTAGATCCCAAGATCAGACCGGTGATGAGTTGGCCCCAATCCATTTTGATCAACACGGCATCGCCAAAGAAAAGCAGAAACAACACCAGACTGAACACATTGAGTACCGCGATTTGTGCGGCATGGTAAAGGCATTTGCTGAGGATGACGGCCCCGGGTGTGGCCAATGTGTACAAATGCAACAGCTGTGGTTGGTGGGCGCTGTCAAGCGCTTTGTGCATGGCGTTGAAGGAGGTAAACAATCCAGTGACCCACAGCAAGGCGCCCCAGGTTTGTCCATCGCTTATTTTTTCAAAGGACAAGTAACAAATGAAAATGGTACTGAGCAGGTAAATCACCAACGCAGCGAAATGCTCTTTCTGGCGGAATTCACTTTTCCACTCCTTTTGCAGCAGGATTTTTATTTCGCGAACCGTGCTCACACCCATCGGCCCAAACGAGTTTTTTTGATCCAATGATCTACACTGATTCTTCCTGCACCATAGAGCGCAATGACTGCAAACCCGGCCAAATAAAGGAAGGCCGATTCGCGATCGCCCATGGGGTCGCCCGCATGTATCACCAACGCTGCAACGAGCATACAAATGAGGTTGGATATGGACGCCCAACGGGTGAACAAACCGAATACGATCAAGATACAACAGTAGTATTCGGCAAAAATGGTCAACGCAGCGCTCCAATAGGGGGGAAGCCCAAATGGAGTGGCAAAGTCGTGCTGAATCACATCCCACTTATACCATTTCTTCATGCCGTGTTCCCAAAACATATAGCCGCCAAAAATCAATCGTGCAGCCAACAAGGTTAGGTCAGTTGCGACCAGTTGAATCGTTTGTTTTGTGTTCATTCAAATATGACTTCCAAAGTTATTTTTTCTCCATTGCGTTCTACCACCGCCGTGGTTTTGTCACCTTTCTCGAATTTGCCCAAGGCTTCCATGTAGACATAAATATCTGCAATCTCAATGCTGCCCAATTTCAACAAGATGTCGCCTTTGAGCATACCCGCTTTCTGTCCCGGACGTCCTTCTTTGGTGCCATCTAATTTCAAACCGATGCCATTGTACATGTAGTCTGGCATCACGCCCAAGGTGACCTTGAAGTCAGCGGCGGTGGGCGTTACATCTTTGGTTTTTTGAAAGGTCAATCGTCCTTTGCTGTCCGCATCGACAATGATCTGACTCATGAATCGTGCGATGTGTGTCATACCCTCGTGATTGATCTTGTCGGTGTCGTCGCTGGGTTTGTGATAGTCCTCGTGCTGCCCTGTGAAAAAATGCAGCACTGGAATATCCATGTAATAAAAACTGGTATGATCGCTCGGTCCAACGCCGCTTTCACTCAGTACTGTCTCAAAAGCACTTGACTTCACGCGCGACAATATTCCGGCCCATTCGGTGCACGTGCCTGTGCCATTGACGGCCAATTTTTGTTCTTTCAAACGACCTACCATGTCCATGTTGAGCATATAGTTCACTTGTTTCAAATCGATGGTGGGGTTCTTGGTGAAATAATTGCTTCCAAAAAGTCCTTTTTCCTCCCCGCTGAAGGCCATGAAAAGGTAGTTGTTGTGCGTCGTATTTGCTGGTTTTGCACTGAGCCATTTGGCCAAATGCAACATCAGTGCGACACCGCTGGCATTGTCGTCGGCACCGTTGTGGATGGCTTTTTCGCCCGTGTACAATGAGTTTTCATCGCCAAAACCAAGGTGATCATAATGCGCTCCAATGATGACGGTAGTAGTAGCGCCATTGTCCAAGTAGCCAAGCACATTGCGGGTTTTGATTTCCTTCACAAAACCCATTCCTAGCTTGGCAGTGTCGCCTACGCCATGCACTTGCGCTGGATTTTTGGGGATATAGGAATAGGTCTGAAAATAATTTTCATTGCCTTTGCCCTGCAAATTCATTTTTTTGAATTGATCGGCGATGTATTCGGATGCTTTGCGCTCGCCTTCGGTGCCTGTGCCGCGTCCCTCCAATTCTTCGCTCGCGAGATACGCAATGGACGCTTGCATATCGAATGAACTGAGTGCTTTGGTGTTGGAACCCGCCGACACGGTGCGCCCAGAGCTGCATTGCTGCATCACACTTACAAAAATACCAGCGAGCAATACGCTCTGAATGATGGTGAATGGTTTCATTTACTTCGATCAATTTATCCGCGCAAATGTACAACAACAAGCTACTTCGTGGTGGCGCGATACGACGCAA
>JAIYCK010000253.1 GCA_027488055.1 Flavobacteriales bacterium
CAAAGCCGACCATGTGGCATCTTGGCCAACGGCTCCATTACCTCTCGGAATAGTGCTTCATTATTCTTTAGCAGCACCGCCGCCTTTCGATACACCGCTTGAAACGATTCGTCTGTAGAACTGATCGTGGTAAAATGTATTGGATCGAACATGTCAAGCAAAAAATTGCTCATTCCGTTGGAGGTTGAAGCATCCTCTTGTCGGCATGCAATATATTTCTCCAAAATTTCAATGGTGAATTGCGATGGATGGAATGGCGACTTTTCAAACCCAAACAATCGCCGAAGCGTGCTGACACTGATGTAATCTTTGGTTACCAAGAAAATGAACTCGGCCAATTTCTGACAATCCCTGTTTGAATGAATTTCAAACGGAGTATTCCTCTTGATCTCATCCAAAAGCATTTTTTTCTTTTCAGCGCCTATAATATGGGGAGTTCTTGCCATAAAGATAGTTAGTCAAAGTAACGAATTTCCGGCAAACTTCATCGAAAGTTATGATTCTTTTGAGTGAATTGATTAATGGTAATTAATGGTAAAAACGGAGCTTTATTGAAAGCATAGATTTGAGAAAATTTCAAAAATATATTGTTATGAGCTTAAAGAAAGCGCGCGAATCTGCTGCAAAAACAAAAGATGGAAAAGTTGATTTAAGAACAAAGGAAGGCAAAGAGGTAGCGCGTCTGCGAGAAGAGCGCAATGCGAAAAGAGCAGAGCGTAAGGCGAACAAAAAATAATCATGACTTTCCACACCCTCATCATTGGTACATCCAAATCAAAAAATTTGGATGGTTATTATTTTGAGGCAAAGGAAAAGTTTTGGGGATTGATTCATCGTGCTGGCTTAACGTCAAGACAGTACCGTCCAGAAGAATATAGACTGCTGCAAGCTGAAGGAATTGGTTTCGCCGAGTTGGCCTTCCATCATCAACTGCTTGGAGAATCAGATGAAGCAACGGTCTATTCCCAAGACCATCAACTGAACGAAGATATAGAAGTCATTCGCAAAGGCATTCCAGAGCTGCAGAAATTTATACTGCAGTCGGGAGCAAAACGAATGGTGTTCAATGGAAAGTCAGCGATTTCTGCTTTTTTCGAATTCGATGAATGTGGAGATGTAGCCAGTTTGAGCTCACAGTTTGCTCGACACAAGCAATGGGAGTATGGATTGTGCACAACGTGGAAGGGAATAGATGTGTACTTGTTGCCAAATCTTTCGGCAACGGCATCAGCAGAGTGGAAGAAGCACAACGGGGAGGCTCATTGGATGAATTTTTGGAATTCCATAAAGCCTAAACAAAAAGAACCGGTACCAGCAATGAAGAAAGAAAAACCAAGTTTAACTCCGACCCAGAAATTGTGGGCTGGTTTGATTCTCTTCATGTTTTGCATCATTGCTGGACTTGTATATATACTAATTACAAAAGATCTAATTAAAAACTAAACATAATGGCTAGAGAATTATCTATGAATGGAAACACGAAGTTGAAGACGATTAAACAAGAATTCAACGATCGTTTCCCATACATCCGCCTGAGTATCTATGCTCAAACAGAGCGAGAGAAGGACTCGAAAGCACCTTTGAATGGTGACAAAACGATTGCAGAAGTGCGAACCGTGAAATCCTCTGAACCCGCAATCATAAGGGGCGGACAGAAGGTAAGAAATCTAGAGAAAATGATTGACGAAGTCTTTGGTCTGTATTGTCAGGTGGCTTACACAGATAAGGACGATAAGCGCTCATATACATACGGAGCTCACGACGAGATGAGTTTGCGCGAATTGAATGAATTGGGCGAACAACAAGGTTGGAAAAAAGGCATTTGGGAGTAATCTAAAATTACAATATGGCTAAAAATCCACGAATTGATTCTCTTAAAAGGGAGATTGATACGATTAAGTCACACATCGAGATGCGAAAAAAATCGATCGCATCTATGACGGGTGACAAGGCCAAAATTGCCGATCGCTACAAAGCACAAATAGCTAGAGCTGACAAAAAAGACAAGGAAAAGCTTCGCGACAGAAAGAAGTCCGAGATAGAACATTTGGCCAAACAGGTTTTGTCGCACAAAAGAGTTATTGATGACTACAAGAAGCAAATCTTGCGAAAGCGGGAAGAAATAAAAAAGTTGAAGTAATGCACATATTTATATCTATCCTTCTGGGCATCGTAGGAGGCTTTGTAAGCATGGGACTCCAGAGTGCCTTTATTTCTCGACGCGATACCTATGTAAACAGTAAATTTGCCATCACCGTTAAAAAAATCGGATGGTGGATAGCCGGATTCGTTTTAGGTTGCGGCGCAGGAAATTATTTCAAATAGATGGCTCGTGCAGCATCGAACCCGAATAAATTTCTTTACCGACCCGAATAATATGGTCTTTCAAATCCTGGTGACGTAGTGTGGAAAAATCCAGAAGATCAACAAAATAGGGCAAATTGGTTTCTTTGAATTCGTCTTGCATTCTAGCTATTGTACTCCATGAAACATGGGGGTTCATGATCGCTAAATCAATGTCGCTTCCGGGATGATAATTTCCCTTTGCACGACTCCCGAATATTACTACTTGTCGTATGTCAGAGTGGGATTTTAGCACGGCCTCGATGGCCGCCATGTCCCTCTGTGAAAGTCCAAAGCTATTTAATGAGCCGTCCGTCATAATGGATTTTCATTTTCAGCTTGAACTTTGAAAAACGAGTTTAATTTTTGAAGTGCTGGAAATACAATTTCACGCAATGTCTTTTCTGATGTTTCGAATTTTTCCCCGCTGTAATCATGTGAAAGAATATTTCTCATTTCTAATCCATCGATTAATGCTTGAGCAAAATCGATATATCCCGCCGCTTGCGCTTGACGAAAAGCTTCTTTCGGTGAGGGCGTAAAATCAAATCCTTGGTCTTCCAAAAAGTCTTTTAATACCTTCCAACCAATCTCAAGTGTGAATTCAAATCTTTGCACTAATCCATCGCGCTCCAATTCTGTCAAGGAAGACATGGACATGGCCTCATCAAGCCTCGAAAAAGCCTTTTTGAAGTTGCTATAGCGCTGAATCCAGCGTATGTCTGTATTTCCCATTTCTAAAAGGTATCAGTCTCACATTTGCAGCTTTGTCAAGAATCCAACCCGCATAAAGCGTTTATAAAACTCCGATTAGCTCATTGGCCCAGTTAAGCCTATGCGTCAAAGATAAGGATAGAATAATATTTCAACGCGCATACTCCCGCAGAAAGCATTCCGCTGCACTGCAAAATTCATCTTACATGAAAATAAAATATTGATTGGATAGATCGGTCATAACTTTTAATTCGTGGGCAGCAGAAGCCTGACGAACGCCACCAGCGGCAACCCAACCTTTCCACGTGAAAAAACACCCACCCCGCCCAATTCTCCCGATCCAAACTCCGAAAATGATTGGCTTCGGCCAAGTGCTGTGGGCGCACCGAATCTGAATGATCCAAATCCGCAATTGTAGGCCCTCTGCACTTCAATTATCCCTTATTCGCGAATACGTCAAGCACTCTATATTTCATTGTGGAGGATTCGCGATTTGCTCATTCAGCCTTTGAATTTCCTGCTCCAACATAGCAATGTACTTGTCTTTATATACATCATTGTATATGTTTTGGTTGGCAATATCAACACCGTTTAAAACACTGTTATTCGTGATATTAAATATTTTAGACGCATCAAAATTCAGAATTTGAGCAACATTGACATCGAGAATTTCGGCAAGTTTAAAAAGCTTTGCCACTGTAAGTTCTACCTCACCGCGTTCGAGTTTGCTATAACCAGAAAGACTCATTTCCAGCTGAGCTGCCAAATGATCCCGCGTTAAGTTCTTGAGTTCTCGGAACTTTTTGATGTTATCCAAAACCTGCTTCATAAAATAATATTTCGGCAAATATAGTCTATATTAGGTAAAAAAAGCAATATTAAGGGCTACTGGTTTCAGCTTGTTTATACATTTTTGTGCAAATTATTTACACTTATGAAACACAACTTTACTCTTTCTTTTTTGTTTTTCCTTCTTTTTGGAAGTGCTTTCGCTCAGGAACTCATTGTTAATGGCACTTTTTCAAACGACTGGGGGTCTTGGCCTGCAACGTCAAATTCTAACTTAACTGCACAGTACGCCGGTGGTAATTACTGCCCTCAATCCTTCGGCAACCCTTATGTGTATTTCGGCGACATGCAAGAGTTTTCTGGGGTAGACAATCTTGTGGAAG
>JAIYCK010000308.1 GCA_027488055.1 Flavobacteriales bacterium
TTCAAACGGATGTATCTTGTCTTCAAATTCAGCTATACCGTTGTGAGATCCATCTTTCTTGCCTTACTCATATGTCTATTGGCCTCGCAGGTGATCGCTCAAGATCCTTTGTATCGGCACATTGGATTGAGCGAAGGACTCATGAGTCAGTCGGTATATTCTACCTTTCAAGATCGGGATGGGTATATTTGGTTTGCCACCGATGAAGGAGCTTGTCGGTACGATGGGCATGCCTTCACTTATTTCACGACAGACAATGGACTTTGCGACAATGAGGTATTGCAAATACGGCAGGATTCGTTCGGTCGGATTTGGTTGCTCACGCTATCGGGATGTTTGTCTTTTTACATCGATGGTCAAATGCACAATGCATCCAATGACGCCACTTTGATCCACACTGAGCGCACCATTGGAAATACAGGAATCACAGAAGATGATGCGGGGAATGTATATATCATGGGCTTATCCAATGCGATTCTGAAATACAATGGAAAGGAAATAAAGGCCATTCCGTTTCTACATGAAAAGGACCCTTTCCCCACCATTACGTTCGCATTTCGCAGCAGTGAGAATCTGCTCTGTTTTCTCAATCAAGGGGATGTTTTCGAATTGAAAGACGATGCCCTCATCTCGGTGGGCTTGGATCGAATGAGATACAGCAGGCCCAATTGTGTTGCCAAAACACCCATGGGATCGGTGGTATTGACCAACCAAGGGTTGCAATTGTTTGACAACAAACAGCATCATGTCTTTGCATCCCCAGAAAACTTCGACACATGGAAGGACTTTATGACCATCAATTATTTTAGAGGTTCTTTTTGGTTCAGTTTGGACCGAGGGGGTATCGAGGAGTGGCAATGGGATGGCACAGGTTGGAAGAAGTTGAATGTTTTTTTGACAGGGGCCATCATCAACGGGGTGACAGAGGATCGTGAAAAGAATCTGTGGTTCAATACCCGTGATCAAGGGGTTTATTTTTTGCCAAGTCATTCATTTGGTCAGCGATTTTATGAATTGCCTCAATCGTATCAAGTTACATCCATGGTGGCTTTGCCAGGGGGCAATGAATACTTAGTAGGGACCGACGACGGTGCGATTTATTCATTGCATGAGGACAATCAGTTCAAAATGGAAATGTATGTGCGTCCAGCGGGAACTGTCGGATTGGAGAAGCTATTGGTCACAACTGATGGGCGGGTTATTTGTGTCAACCATCGCGGTATTTTTTGGGCGAAACAGGGTTTGTTAGAGCCTCTCGACAACGCCTTGAATTTGGAAATCCCCAAAACGGCTATCTTGGACGGTCGCGGAGGCGCTTATGTGTCTGCATTGATCCATTGTATCCATGTGCCTGATCTCAATAAGCCTTCTGAGTGGTATGTGATCAAAGCCATACCCAAAGAGCGTGTATATCATTTGGCCATTGACCCCATTGGCCGCCTTTGGTTTGAACAACACGATAAACTCTATTGCTATCACGACTCCAAGGTTGTGCCTCATGAGACGTTTAATCTTATGAGCAAAGGCCGTATCAGTGATATTCAAGCTAGCGATGACGGACGCATAATTGTAGCCACTTATGGAAGCGGAGTATTTGTTTTGAATGAGGAACGCATTGAGTTGCATTTTGACTCGAAGCATGGCTTGAATTCCAATGAATGTAAATTCATATTGTGTAAAGATAAAATGCTGTATTTGCATACATCCGCTGGACTTTGGGTGGTGGATTGTGTAAATGATCCCAGTCACACGCCCAGACTTATTAGGGCATTTGACAATTTGGCCAATAAGAAGATGTACGATATGTTGATTGGTAAGGATCGGTTTCTATTTGGGACCCATACCGGTCTTTATATGGCTCCCAGGTATTCCGATACCAATGTTTCACGTCCTCAGAATGTCATTGTCGAAAACATCAACAATAAGCCCATTTGGAGCCAGTCCATGTTGCCCTTTAGTTTGGACTATGGACAGCGTGTAAGCATTGATTTCACCGCCATCTGTTATGGTTGGTCGAGAGAATTGGAGTTTGAATATCGACTCAGCAATCTCGACAGTAATTGGGTGCGCACCTCGGCGCGCACCGTGGACTTTAGTAGCATGCCGTGGGGGACCAATTTTTTTGAGATTCGAGCGCGACACCCGCATTCAGAATGGACCCAAGCTCAGACGATTGTACTCTTAATCGAAGCGCCATTTTATGCCTCATGGTGGTTTCGTTCCATCGTATTTGTGTTGGGATTGGCTGCTATTTATGGCATCGTTCAATACGTTCTCAAACGGCGCTTCAATGCGCAAATGGAGCAAATGGAACGTGATCGTATTTTGTTGACAGAACGCAATCGAATCTCGGCAGATTTGCATGATGAGTTGGGTGCAGAGGTGAGCAATATTGTCATACTTTCTCGCATCGCTCAAGCCAAGATCAAGAACAATGATTCACCCATGGCTTCCATCGATAAAATTGATAGAGCGGCCAACGACATGATCAATAAAATGAATGGCATTATTTGGTCATTGAACCCCGCAAACGATGATTTGGTGAGTTTGGTGGAATATCTCAAGCGATATGGTCATGATTATTTTGATTTACATGCTTATGAGGGCGGAATGGAAGTGGTGGGTAACACTCGTAAAAGCATTGTGAAGGGAATAGTGCGACGCAATATCTTTTTGATCATGAAGGAGGCTTTGCAAAATGTACATAAGCACGCCAATGCAACACAGGTGCACGTAAAATTGATCATCGAACACAAAAGGTTGACGATTGAGGTGAAGGACAACGGACGCGGATTTGATCCACAGAACATAGGGCGCGGCAGACTTGGTCTCTTGAGTTTGAAACGCAGAGCGAAGGATATTCTAGGGGAAATTAGTATTACCTCTGAACCCGAAAAAGGGACCACACTGATTGCCACATTTTTGATTTAAAGGTTGTTCCAATAAGGTTTGTTTGGTCAGTGTGGTTGAATCAAGATCTTGGGGTTTCGTTCAGGTTACCTTCTCTTTAGAAAAACATGCGTGCAACCATCTCAACGGGCACAACGTTTTCATGAGTGATCTACCTCAAGATTTCACGTCTGACATGGGATATTTAAAGAAAATTCATGCATTTGTATGAGTGTTTCTTACGCAATGAGCATCAAATTTACCAAACTGAAAATGTAGTGCCCTATGGAAAAAAAAATACGCGTAGCTCTAGTTGAGGATCATCTTGAAATTCGGGAAGGACTTTCCTATATCATCAATAGCACCCCAGGCTTCTTTTGTGAAGTGTTTGAAAATGCGGAAGTAGCTGCAGAAGGCATTTTGCAAGATGACTACGACATCGTATTAATGGATATCAATTTGCCAGGCATGAATGGGATTGAATGCACGCGTATTATCAAAGAAAAAAACCCCAATCTGCCCATCATGATGTGCACGGCCTATGAGGACGATGAGAATATTTTTAAGGCATTGGCAGCAGGGGCAAAGGGTTACATCTTGAAGCGCGCCGCAGGTGACAACCTCATTGAGGCCATCAAGGACTTGCACAACGGCGGAAGCCCAATGAGCAGCGCTATTGCACGTAGAGTGGTCGATTCTTTTCAACGCCCCTTGATTACAGGCGGAGTGTTTAACCTTACCGCACGCGAAAATGAAATTTTGGATTTGCTATCCCAAGGTTTCCGAAACAAGGAAATTGCAGATCGCCTTTTTGTAAGTGTCAACACAATAAGAACGCACATCTATAACATCTACGAAAAATTGCATGTACAAAACCGCGTAGAGGCCTTGAATAAAACAGGGCGTAAGCATTATGCATTTTTCTTATAAGAGTGCTCGGAGTTTCTTCCTTTCCAATTGAGTGACTCTGTCAGACAATTGTGTGCATCGTCTAGTGCAATGAATAAGCAGCATTCGGAACTAACGCAATACAACCACGTGGCCGCTGTGCACGCTGCGTCCATAAAAGGGATTCCCTTCAGAGTCTAGTGCTTCAAGGCGATAGTGATATGCTCCATCAGCTACAAAGTGTGTGTCAATGCCGCCAGTCCATACATCATAAGGGTTGGTAGTGTTGAAAACGGGATTTCCCCATCGATCGAAAATCATTAAATGATAGGTGCTATAGCCATTGATGATCACCTGGAAAACGTCATTGATGCCATCTCCATTGGGTGAGAAGGCACTCGGGATGTACAGTGCATCGCAATTGACAAGCACGGTAGAGAAAGCTGTCGCACTGCAGCCATTCAATGTGCTAATCGCTTCGAACCAAGTATCTTCAGTTGGATTTGCTTGGTAGTTTGTACCTTCTTGCAAGAATTGCCCATTGGAGTCAAACCAACTGACTAATCCGTTGCTAGCAGCCTCGAGTAGCGCTCCATTCACACAATCGCTTTCCATTGTTTCAGTTGTAACAAGTTCGGGCAAGGGTTGAAAAGTGATTTGAATTTGCTCCTGTTGCACGCATCCTTCATTCGAAATACCCGTCACTTCGTAGTTACCTGTTTCAGAGGTTGTGCGTGTGGCACCTACCTCGTTGTCATTCCAAGTCCAAGTTTGATAAGGCCCAGAGGCTGTTAAGTTGATCTGTTCTCCTTGGCAGGCCACACTGTCATTTGCCGTGATGACGATGGGCGGAGCATCTACAAAAGTAAGTTCCAAAATATGGGTTGCACTCTGACACATCTCCTGGCTCCATGCAGTCACTGTATATGTTCCAGCCGTTTCGAGCGCATAGAGGTTGTTAGTAACAAATGGCATTCCATTGAAGGTCCATATCAAAGAGCCAGACGTGCTCACATCAGTTAAGTAAGGCGATTGGCATGTCACCACATTACCTTCCTCGGCTAACAGCAAATCCGGTGATGGCAGCACGCTTATTGCGACTGGGGAGCTCTCAACCGAACAACCATTCGAGTAACCAATGACAGTGAGTTCACCTGAAGCGGTGGCCACAAAGGAATCACCTGTCGCAATTATGCCGCTGGAGTTCCACCATTCGAAGACATTGAAATTGCCAATTGCTTGGAGTATGATACTGGAATCCTGACACATACTCCAATTGCCAGATGGGTTGTTGATTTGCAAGGTATCAAGCACTAGATATTGCACTTCTACTTCATTGGAGTTGTAAACGCATCCATTGATGGTAGTGAGTTGTGCCGAATAAATTCCACCTTGGTTCACCGAAATTTGTGTCGCGGTAGTGGATTGGAATAGGGTATTGTTGCGCAACCAATCAATCGATCCAAGACCGCCCATCAAATCCAATTGCGTATCTGTGCCTGGACAAGGAGATACGTCCGAGGCGGTGATACTTATTGTCAACGGCGCTTCCTCCATGATAAGAATGGTGTCACTGCTGAGTGCACATCCATTGAGCGTTGCGGTATAAAAATAGGATCCGGCATTGCTAATGGTTTGATCTATGTCATTGCCGAGTGCAGTGGTGCCCTCATACCATTGAATATCACTAAAACCTGGTGATGCGTGTAAAGTCATTTCAGCACTGGCACAAATGGCATTGGCGCCATCGATATTCACAGTGAGAGAGGGCAGCGGGATAAAGTCTATAATCAGGGTTTCGCTTACTGTGGTGCACGAACCCGCGCTGAGTTGCAACTGGTATTCACCATCTTCGAGCACCTGATACGTGCTACTGTTCGCCCCAACAATGGGTTCGTAATTCAAATACCATTGATACGTGCCAGCACTTGTCGTGCTTAGGACGGGCGATTCGCCCGGACAAGGTGATTGTAGTTCGCTTGCTGTGATGTTTAGTTGGAGATCGATCACTTCGATGACTTGAGATGCTTGTAGCACTTGAGAGCCACAGGATGAGGTGACATTGACGGCAATGTCATAGGTGCCCGCCACGTCGTAGCAGGCGGTGGCAGTATTCGTGTTTGCATTGCTTTGTAGCGCTCCGTCCAATGTCCATTCGATGCTTGTGACACCTGTTGCGTCGGTGAGCGACCAATCTACACATTCTCCTACACAAATAGGCGTGTTGGGGAATTGGATATTGTAGCTTGCCGCGGTGCTGTTGGTTGTGCCAGGTGTTCCACCATCGCAGTCTTCAAGCCATTCATCGCTCCCATCGCATGCACGGTGAATCGCACAGCCTTGGCCTCCACCTGTTGGCAGTTGTTCCAGGTTACTAGCGTTGTTCAGAGAAAAGTTTTGACTGGAGCAACCTGCATAGGCTGTTTGTGAATAATTGAGGGGCAATTGACCATCGCCCCAGATGATACCGTCCAAAAGCGAATTTCCAGCATCAAATAAGAGCATTTGCTCATCGCCATTGGTAAGCACGCCTGCGTTTGTTCCCCCTGAGCAGCCACAAGTGGCAATATTGAGATCAACAGGAAAGCCAGCATTCACACTTCCGATGGTATAATACGCTCCAGGTCCAATCATAGTGCCCGCAGGGATGGTGACACCCCAATCGCCATCGGTTAGTATGTAGCAGCCGATATTCACCGGCGTATCGCAGCTATTATATAGCTCAATCCATTCTTCTGTATTGGGAGAATTTTGGCCGTCATTCGGCCCGGCACCATTGATGACGATTTCATTGATAAGGATGCATTGGCCACGCAGCACAGGTGCTGCCCACATTAGGCACATGCATGCAAATATCGTCTTGACCATCTCTTTTTACCTCGATTGCAAAAGTACAACGCATTGCAGAGGCTATTGGTTGTTTCCTACTTACAAATGGAAAATTATTATTGTCTTAACATCTCCTTGAGTGCTAGACTTCAATGGCTTAAGTAGGAATGCACCATGGTGATCAGGTTCCAATTGCTGCCGTCAATTTGGGGCTGTGTATATTGTCTCAATGTTGGTTGGATTTTGAGGTATCAACGATCTCAATGATTTTGTAATGAAATCAATGATGTCCGCTTGAGGTGGCCACTAGAGGAATCAGCGGAGGTTGCGTGCGAATTTGCTCCAGATCGAGCAGATATTGTTTTCGCCACAAACCACCGAGATAGCCTGTGAGATCGCCATTTTTTCCAACTACTCGGTGACAAGGAATGACAATGGGCAAGGGGTTTCGACTAATGGCATTGGCCACGGCTCTGATTTTTTTACGATCTCCCATGGCGATGGCCATCTCCTCATACGATCGCGTTCGTCCATGGGGTATCTGCATCAACAATTGCCATACTTGTTGCTGAAAAGGCGTGCCTGCTAGGTGAATAGGTAGCGGAAAGGCCGCATCTACTCCCTTAAAATAGTGATACAGTTGACCTAGAAAGGTTTTAAAAAACGCTTCATTTTGAGCATCATCATCAAGGACTTCTGCAAAGCGAAGAGACACCAATTCACCTCCTACGGCTACCATTTTGATCAATCCAATCGGTGAGCTGTAATAGGCAATGGCATTCATTAGCGCATCAGATCTTTAATGATGTAATAGAACAATTGTTCAGAAGCAAGCATTTGATCCAATAAATCCATCGTGGTCGCTGGCAATTGATAAGGATGCACATCCTGTGCTCCGAAATAAGCTTCAATGGCCTGATTGTCCTTGATTTGAGCGGCGTTCATCAATTCTTCCAACACCATGCAA
>JAIYCK010000244.1 GCA_027488055.1 Flavobacteriales bacterium
AAAATGAGCTGCTACGAGTGGATCAACAATTTCAGATTCGATTGCGCACTGGCAATCTCGCAGCCCGGTTGGGCAAGGCATTGCGGGTGCAACGGATCATTGAGAGTGAGCTGGATGTAATGTTACAAACCTCGTCAGGTGACTTGATCTTGTTGGATATATATGGAACGTACAAAACAAATGTAACCATGACGGCGCAGCAACAAGTGAGCGCCCATGCCAGTGCATTGACATGGATAGGAGGGGATAGTTTGCATGTCTTGAATCTTTTGAATTTACAAGAGACCACAGAGATATTGCCCTTAGCAGCGCAGCGGCAAGCCTTCTTGCGAGGCAAAAGAGTTTATCTATACGATGGAGCTCAATTGCGCTGTTATGCGAAGGATGGAAGGTGAATAATAGGTGAGTGGCATATTCGATTCGACAAAGAATAGGATATAAACGACGAGTGAATAATTTTTTGGCACGGAGACCAGAAGTGTTAACAAAGAGATAATACGTGGGATATATATAACAAGTGATTTATATTTGATAATAACATTCAGTGATTCAGTAAGTTAAATTTTGAAGAAAAAAAAGTCTTGAAAATAACAAATTCTTAAGGCCACCTTCATATACTTGCAACGTCTGAATGTGGGGAAATGTATGTTTTCCGCGTTTTGCTTAACCAAACCAACTAGCATCCAATGCTTTTAAAAACCTTAACGAGTTGCATCGTTACTTCTTGGGTTCTCATTCAAACACTGCGCACGTGTGTGGTGTGTTTTTTCATTTGTAATCTTTTTTAATCAAATCATATAAACATGAACAAAAACAATTACTCAATGCGAACGCGGCTACTGCGTTTGAAGGGTTGGCTCTTTACGGGGTTGATTCTTGGCTTGTTTGCGAGCGATGTAATCGGTCAGGCACAGACGCTGATCGACCAATATCGCTTCTCCAGTTCTGCTGGTACTTATACTGCTATTACAGGTGGTACAGTTTATCAGTCGGGCGCAACTGTAAACACGGACGGTGTATCGACTGCGGTCACTATCCCTTCGTTTACTTACAATGGTACGGCGTACACCACCATGTTCATCTCCAACAATGGTTTCGTAACTCTTGGTGCAACTACACCAACTGCGGCGACCACCAACCCGATTTTTGCAACCACAGCTTATGGTGGGGCCATTGCAGGTTATGCAACCAACTTGGTGCAGTCAACCGTATCAGGCGCTGCTGCTGAGATCAGGCACATCGATGACACGGGCAATAGTGAATACGTAATCCAGTACAAGGACATGGCTCGTTCGGCTGCACCTACGGCTGACCGATTCAACTTCCAAATCCGTTTGAATTACTCTACTGGAAGAATTCAAATCGTTTACGGATTATTTACTACCACTTCGACGCTCACAACTGCTGCCAACTTGGCTCAAGTTGGTTTGCGCGGATTGGCCAATACGGATTGGTTTAATCGTGTTGTCAATGCAACCGCGCCTTACAACACTTGGGCAACAAGTGCAGGTCCAGGCAACAATGTGACTACTCAAAGTACCTCCAGCTCTTGCCGTGCGACCTCTACAACAACGCCAGCATCAGGTTTGACTTACACATTTGCACGCAATACGACTACCAATTATCCAGGTATGTATGCCTCACTTCCATATTCACAGAATTTTGAAGGTGCATGGACTACAAGAAACTCTCTTCAGGATACCCCTGATGCCTTCACTTCCATCTTTCCTGCCGTTGGAAACAATAGCGTAAGAAGAAATACTGAAATTGGAGCCAACTCATTGTGGGGTGGTGGTGGAACATCAGCTGTTTTGGGGACTGCCCAAGGCTCAGGAAGTGCTCGCGCACATCTTTATAACGCACCTGCTGCGAGTTCGGGGCTATATGATATTTTTGTTGACATGTCCGGTGCAGGGTCAAAAACCTTAGCTTTTGACCGTTGGTTCAACGGCACAGGAGGAGGTACTGTCCGTATCAGTCTTTCGACAGACGGTGGTCTGACGTTCGGTGCAGAAACTTCATATGGCACTACAACCGGAGTTTGGACTGCAACGACTCACGTGCTTGGAACAACGACTTCTTCAACATGTGTGGTGCGTTTTAGATTTGTTAGTGATTTCGGTAGTTTTAACTACGATATCGACAATGTGCAAATTGGTGTTGTTTGTTCAGGTGCGCCTACGGCAGGAGCTCCTGCAGGTGTTGTTCCTTCATCTGCTTGCAGCAACGGAACTTTCGCAATGAATCTGGGTAGTGGTTATTCGAATGCAATTGGTATTACTTATCAATGGCAAAATGCTACAGCTAGTGCAAGTGGACCTTTCACCAATATTTCTGGTGCCAATTCGCCAACATATGTTGCTTCTAACATTGATGTTACTACATATTATCAGTGTATTGTTACCTGCTCAAACAGCGGACTATCGGTTACTTCTGATGTTCTCACTGCTACGATTTCAACTTCTCCTATACTGATCACACCGGGTGTGTCTAATTTCTGTGGAACAGGAAGCAGCACCACGCTTACTGCTTCTTCTCCAACGTCCTACTCTTATACGTGGGCGTCGATCGAAAGCGGCACTTTGGACTCCTCTCCGACTGCCAATCCGGCCAACGTGACTGTAAGCACAACAAGCGCTTACTCAGTATCTGGTT
This sequence comes from Flavobacteriales bacterium, assembly GCA_027488055.1. Classification (GTDB taxonomy): domain Bacteria; phylum Bacteroidota; class Bacteroidia; order Flavobacteriales_D; family Sanyastnellaceae; genus CANHSF01. The sequence continues at coordinate 2,656 of JAIYCK010000244.1, forward strand.
TTGATAGTGGATCGGGCTGTACGCGTACAGCGTATTATTCTGTAGGGGTATATCCTTTCCCTTCAGGCACAATGACTGTGGATAATGATACCATCTGTATTGGTGGTACCGTGAGCATAGGCTCAGGCTTGAGCGCTTCGAGTTTCGCTTCAGCGGCTATAACGCATGCTCCTCTTGTCGCTCCAGTTTCTGCAAAGAACTTGGTAAGCGCAGGTAGCCTTGTTGCTCCAAACGGTATTGCACAAACATCTGGAACTCTTGATGATGGCGGATGGGGTGCTATTCCAATTGGATTCAACTTCAACTTTTTTGGCACGAGCTACAACACTTGCAATGTGGGTACCAATGGAACGATCATGTTTGGAACTTACAATGGCGCTGGACTAGCTGACTTCACATTCACAACGCTTCCAAGTGTTTCAGAGCCCTTGGGCATGGTGGCCGCGTTGGCGATGGATAACGATCTCTCAGGAGCCACTGGGGGTACGCTTCGTTATTGGACAGAAGGTTATGCGCCTAATCGTAAATTTGTGGTTTCTTATGAAGCTGTAAAAGAGTTCGGTGATGCGAAGTTTTCAACTGCTCAAGCTATTTTCTTTGAAACCTTAGGTACAGTTGAGGTTCACGTAACTGGCTCAACCAACCAAGACAGACAGAAGTTAGTAGGTATCAATGGTCCACTAGGTGACATCGGTGCTTTGGCTTTTTCTTCAGGAACAACTGCAGCGGCCAACAACCCAATCGTAACGTCTTTTGCATATCGCTTTACGCCTCCAGCAAACTACAATACAGTGTGGTCTGGTGATGGTGCAGCTGCGCCTTTGACTGGAACTAACTTGTTCACCAAAGCAGCAACTCCAACAGTAGCTGGCACACAGACATACTCGTTGGTTTACACCAATTTGGTAACCACTTGCAGCAACAGTGCTGCTCCAAGTTCAGTGAGTGTTGAGGTAATCAATCCTCCAACTGCTCCATCTGTGACTTCGCCAATTAACATCACAGGTGTACAGAACGTAACCATCACTCCAACCTATGCTGGTACAGATGTAATCCGTTACTGGACTGCAGCGACAGGCGGCACTTTGCTTGGCACTGGTGCTTCATATTCATTGGCTTATGTGAGTGCAAGTACCTCGGTATATGTGGAAACATGGAATGGTGGTTGCAACAGCGGCTCACGTCTATTGGTGGATATCCAATACACGGCTCCTACTTGTGCGAGTATCCCCGTGGGCAGCATCGCTGTTTCTAACATCACATTTGCAAATGCGTCATTGGCTTGGACCAATCCAACTGTGGTGCCTGCAAGCGGATACGAGTATGCGGTAACTACATCTGCAACTCCTCCTGCCTCAGGAACTGCTACTGCAACCAACAGTGCGACAGCAACTGGCTTGTCTCCAGCTACGGTTTATTATGTGCATGTGCGTGGCAATTGCGGCGCGGGTGACTTCAGTACGTGGATCACGTCTGCTTCGTTCACGACCGCTAGCGTGGAGGCTCCTCCATATGCTACAGGTTTTGCTCCAATTCCAACCGGTTGGATAGTTTCAGGCTTTGGCGTTTCTACGTCTACAACACCAGCGGCTGGTAATCCTGGTGCAGGTGCCCGCATGAACTTGTGGAGCTCTGCGACCACAGGTTTTATCCGTTCTGCTTATGTAGGCACCTTGGTTGGTACAGAGAATCTCTCTTTTGATTTTTCTCTTGCTGATTGGAGTTCTCCATATGCACCACCGGCATCAGGTTCTGGTAACTTCGTGGTAGCAATTTCAACCAATGGAGGTTTGACTTACACCACATTGGAAACAGTGGCTAACGACGGTACAGCAGGATGGCAGTTCAGAACGTATCCGTTGGCAGCTTATGCGGGTCAAACGGTTACCGTGCGTCTTACAGGTAACTGTACATCAGGAGACTACTACTTGGCATTCTATAATTTCGAAATTGCTACTCCTCCGCCATGTCCTAAGCCTTATGCAATCAGTGCGACCAATCCAACGATCAACTCGATCCAAATCAACGGTACTGCACCGAATGCGACAAATGGTATCATCATCGAGTACTCTACAGATAATTTTACCACTATTTCCTATGCGTATGCAGCGTCCTTGCCTTATACGGTAACTGGTTTAGCTGGTCAAACAACTTACCAATTCCGTTTGCAATCAGATTGTGCCGTGGATGGTGTGTCGCTAATTAGCAACACAGGTTCATTTACCACATTGCCTTGTTTACCAACTTATACTTTTGGTAAGACGGCTGGTGACTTGTTGTCACGTGTGGAGATTTTGGGTACAACCTTGTCGAATAACTCAGGTGTTGCAGCCACCAATCCAGCTTATACTTTCTTCAGCACTGGGGCAAGTAACACGGCGGATTTGGTTGCTGGAACTCAATACACCGTAGAGGCTTCAATCGGGTCTTGGGGTGATCAGGGTATTGCTGCTTGGGTGGATTACGATGACGACGGTTTGTTTGAGGCGTCAGAGAAAATTGGTAATACGATAGGTACTATCGGAAGTGGTTTTGGTCTTCCTGGTGACGAATTGCTGCCTGACCATACAACGACTTTTTCAATTTCGTTGGCGTGTAACCCGATTCCTGGTGTTCACCGTATGCGTGTTCGCTGCGCTTGGACAATCGCTGGTGAGGATGTCGATCCTTGTGCGAACTACGGTTATGGTGAGTGTGAAGATTACAATGTTACCATTTTGCCACCACCACCATGTCCAATTGTACCATCTATGACCTTCAGCTCAGTTGTTTCTAATGGCGCTTTGGTTTCATGGCCAGTGGGTTGTGCGGAAGGACAGTGGGATTTAGCTTTTCAAACGACAGTGGGCACACCATCAAGTGCGACCAATGCTGACCTCACAGTGAATACCAACTATGCAATCACTGGTTTGGCACCATCTACGCCTTACTATGTGTACATTCAAGCTGATTGTTTAGGCAATGGCAACAGTTCTTGGACTGGACCTTTCAGCTTTACGACACTCCCTCTGCCTCCAGCAAACGATGAGTGCGCTGCTGCGGTTGGTTTGCCTGTGAATGCGGGCTTAGCTTGCACCTTGAATGGCACTGGCAACTTGACGGGCGCGACAGCATCAGCGGGTCCAGTAGCAGCTTGTGGTGATTTTGGTGATGATGTATGGTACTCTTTCGTTGCTACAAATGCAACGCATATTGTGACCATCAGTGACGTCACTCCTTTTACCACATTGTCTTTCCAAGTATTGAGCGGAACATGTGGTTCATTGACTGCATTGAATTGCAACAATACAACTGCTACTGTAACTGGTCTTACACCTGGAGTGACCTATCGTATACGTGTAGCAAGCAATGGCTCTGTTGCATCAACAAGCACATTTAACATTTGCTGGACTACGCCGCCACCCCCGCCAGCGAACGACGAGTATTGCAACGCTACAACG
>JAIYCK010000162.1 GCA_027488055.1 Flavobacteriales bacterium
ATAGAACCTGGCCGATACTGCGCCTGAGTTGCTCGATTGAACAATGGTTTTTGTGGATCTGAATTGAGGACATTAAAATTATGCCCGCGCACGCGCCCCACAAGGAGATTGGGGTCATAGGTTGGTGCCGAAACCAAGGCTAAAATCTCACCTGTTTTGGGTTCAATGGCCACAATGCAACCTCTTTTGTTCTGCATCAATTTCTCCCCATACCGCTGTAGTTCTGCATCGATGGTACAGATGAGGTCTGTACCCTTCACGGCTGGCTTATCTTGCTTATCGTTGGCTCCTTCTTTGATGTTTCCACGGTTGTCACGAAAAGCATAATTGATTCCCTTTACACCACGCAAATCTTCCTCATATGCTTGCTCTATACCCGACTTGCCGATGTACTCCTGTTTGGTATAATCGCCCTTGCGCGCTTCATATTCTTTAGGAGATATTTTGCCCACATCACCCAAGAACAATGCGCCAATTCCTTGCGGATATACTCGCAGGGTGCGACTTTCTGCGAAGAACCCATTGTACTTGTACAACTGTTCACTGATAGCCGCATAATCAGAGGGAGTGATTTGTTCGACCAACAACTGTGGCTTGTGAAATTCACCCCGATCCTTCGCCCGTTGAAAGGTTTTGTCAATATCGGCTTTGGTGATCGTAAGTAATTTGCAAAACGCAGCAGTATCAAAGGGCTTTACCTTTTTGGGCACCACCATCAAATTGTAAACGGTTTGATTGGTCACCATAGGTATTCCATTGCGATCATAGATCACACCACGCGGGGGATACATGGGAATTTCCTCTTCCGTAAGTGCCCGTGCCTCGTCAGACGATTTGCTGCTGGCAACTTGCAGGATAAATAAACGAACGGCATAGGTAATACCTATGAAACACACGATGACAATGATGGTGATTCTTCGGGCGTCAAGATTCACTGTTCAGTGGTTTTGGTGTTGTAAATAATATATTGACCAATGACCATCAAAATGAGGGTGGCCAATGAACTCAAGAAGATGTGTGCAATTTGGTAGAAGAAGTCCGAGAAGCGCATCACTTCGATAAAAAACAGAAACCCATGATGAAAGAAGGTACAAATCGCCGCATAGGTGACATACCATGTGATGCCCATGCGTTGGACCGTGGGCCTTTGCGTGGAGTCATAACCTTCGCGAGGTGACAAAAATTTGTTGACCAAGGGGATTACAAAACCCAAAAAGACACAAGCACTGGTGTGCAAACCTACAGGTCCGGTAAAATAATCCATGAGCCATCCCGTCAAAAATGAGATGACCATGACCAACCAAGCAGGTGTTTGGAAGGGCAACATGAGTAGGGCAAAGATGTAGACATAGGGCAGAATAAGTCCATCGGAGGCGTTGATACGACCTACCACCAGCGCTTGGAGAAGCACTAGGAAAAGAATACGAATCGTATTAGCGATGATCTGTTGCAGCATCCAATTGTTCCATTTGATTGTTCAACGAATCGATTTCATTCTTGCGAATATCCTCTATGACCATGACGTAATTGAGTTTGCGAAAATCGACACTCAACCGAATTTTAAGTAAATACGTATCTGTATTGGCTTGTTGGATTTCCTCCACCAAACCCACCATGATGCCCGCAGGGTAATAGGTAGAGAACCCTGTTGTGACAATGCTATCACCCACTTGCACAGGTGCGGTGACGGGAATATCGATCAATTCGGCTAGGCCAGGATTGCCACCTTGCCACACCAACGAGCCGTAATACCCCGATTTTTTAAGTTTCACACTTGCTTTGAAATCGCTGTGGAGCACAGGCATCACCATTGCATAATGATCACTCACACTGCGCACCACACCGACGATACCTCCAATGGCCACAACTCCCATATCAGGTCGAATACCCCCCAAAGCTCCGCGATCTAAGGTCACATAATTCTTTTCGCGGTTGCTTGTAGCGTTTACCACTTTGGCAGTTTTGAAAAAATAGCGCTGATTGAGAAGGGTATCCACCAAGGAGTCGATTCCAAAACGTTGCACTTCGTAACTCGTCGGTTGCTCGTTGCGCAATTCCGCAATTTCCAAGGCCAACTCATCGTTGATATCGTTGAGTTTGATGTATTGTGCAAGATTGGCTCGTTTGGAATAGATCCCGCCCACCCAATCCGTGCTGTTGCGGATGAACTCGGCGCGATGGTAATTGGTGTTATTGAACAACATAGCCAGCGCAAGACCTTGTAGAACAAGGTAAATCAGAAACACATAGAAACGTTTGATCAATTCTACAATGTTCTTCATATTTCGCTTGGTGGAAAGTCGTTGACGAGTGAAAAAAAATAATCGTAATCAGGCGCGAATGATTACTCGCGCATGAGGAACTGGAATTTGTTGATGTTTTTCAACGCGATGCCAGTACCACGAGCCACGGCGCGCAATGGATCATCTGCCACGTGCACAGGCAATTTTGTTTTCATGCTAATCCGTTTGTCCAAACCGCGCAAGAGAGCGCCACCTCCGGCCAAATAAATTCCCGTTTTGTAGATATCGGCGCTCAATTCAGGTGGTGTATTTTCCAAACAGCTCATGATGGCCTCTTCGATTTTGGCGATGCTTTTGTCCAAGGCATGCGCAATCTCAGAATAAGAGACCGTTATTTCCTTTGGAATACCTGTCATCAAATCGCGGCCGCGCACACTGTAATCCGCTGGTGGATTGTCCAATTCAGGCAAAGCTGCACCTACCTCGATTTTGATTTGTTCTGCCGTGCGCTCACCAATAAGGATATTGTGTTGACGACGCATGTATTCTTCGATGTCCTGTGTGAGTTCATCACCCGCCACACGAATGTTTTTATCCGTCACAATGCCTCCCAATGCGATCACTGCGATTTCAGAAGTACCACCTCCGATATCAATGACCATATTGCCCATCGGCTCCTCCACATCGATGCCAATCCCAATGGCCGCAGCCATCGGCTCATGGATGAGATATACTTCCTTGGCTCCCGCGTGCTCGGCGCTGTCCTTTACTGCACGTTTTTCTACCTCAGTGATACCACTGGGGATACAGATCACCATGCGCAATTGTGGTGTAAACAGGCCTTTGCCCTTTGCGATCATTTTGATCATACCCTTGATCATGTCTTCGGCTGCGTGGAAATCCGCTATCACACCGTCTTTGAGCGGGCGAATGGTTTTGATATTCTCGTGGGTTTTGCCATGCATTTGCTGCGCCTGTCGGCCAACGGCCACGGTGCGATTCGAAGTGCGATCGCGCGCAATGATACTTGGCTCATCGACAACCACCTTATCATTTTGAATAATGATTGTATTGGCTGTGCCTAAGTCGATGGCTATTTCTTGGGTCAGGAAGCTGAAAATTCCCATGTTGGTATTGCTAGCTGTGAGGTGTTTCTATAATCGAGCGAGGCCTGTGGGTCATCAATCGCTGTATTTCAGTGTCTAAGGACTCCAAAAAACCGCATAACGACCAACAGATTTCAAAAACCAAAGATATTTGACTCAGAACACCTTGAAGGCCCATGGCTATCAACAAATGAACCGAGTTATTAACTATCTGTTGACGCAAACTTGATCTTATTCGCGTGCCCATCGCTCGGCATCCCGTCCTCATCTTTTCAAGCAAAAAGCGAAAAAAAATTTAATTGTGATCAGCCCATTATCAAGGATCAAAGCATTGTACTTTCGCTTCAGTTTTTGTACGATTTAATACCACAAAAAAAGAAACGATATGGCATTTACACTTGATCCACTTCCCTACGCCTACGACGCGTTGGAGCCACATATTGATGCGCGCACGATGGAAATACACCACAGCAAACATCACGCGGCATATACTACCAATCTGAACAACGCCATAGCGGGCACAGATTTGGAAAATTTGACCATCGAAGAAGTCATGACAAAGGGCTTTGAGAAAGCACCTGTGCGCAACAATGGCGGTGGCTTTTACAATCACAATTTGTTTTGGGACATCCTTACCCCTGGCGGGGCCAACGCACCTTCAGGCGAATTATCCGACGCCCTTGTGGCCGCATTCGGTGACCTCGACAAATTCAAGGAAGAATTTACCAAAGCTGCTACCACTCGTTTTGGTTCAGGTTGGGCTTGGTTGTGCGCTCACAAAGATGGCAAGCTAGAAATATGTTCTACTGCCAATCAAGACAATCCTTTGATGCCGAGCATAGGTTGCGGTGGAGCGCCTATTCTGGGATTGGACGTGTGGGAGCATGCATACTATTTGCATTACCAAAATCGTCGTCCAGACTATATCAACGCATTTTTCGCTGTGATCAACTGGGACAAAGTAGCTGCGCGTTATGCGGCCGCTAAATGACGCTGATCGCGCTAAAAGAATCTCAAAAAACCGAAACAAGATGTTTCGGTTTTTTTATGCCCCTTCCTCAACTACGCTTCTGATTCGATGAACCAATCGATCTTCCTGATTCACATGAACACGACAAGCGCGCATTTGTTATGTTTGCGAAATGAATGAGGAATCGAAGAAATATTGCAATTCACTATTAAGTTACTCGCGATTCGCTACACGCGAAGTGAAAATCGGTGCGTTGAAATTGGGCGGCCACAACCCGATCCGCCTGCAAAGCATGACCACCACAGACACCATGGATACCGCCGGCACGGTGGCGCAAAGTCAACGGATGATCGACGCAGGCTGTGAATTGGTTCGCATCACCGCACCGAGTAAAACCGAAGCCGAAAACCTTGCTCCCATTCAGGCTCAATTGCGTGCAATGGGTTATGACACACCCCTTGTAGCAGACATCCATTTCACACCCAACGCAGCCGAAGTCGCGGCTCGTATTGTAGAAAAAGTCAGAGTCAATCCTGGCAATTATGCCGACAAAAAGAAATTTGAAGAGATCGAATATACCGATGCAACGTATCATGCAGAACTTGAACGCATTCGTGAGCGCTTTACACCCTTGGTCTTGTTATGCAAAGAACACGGTACTGCCATGCGCATCGGTACCAATCATGGCTCGCTAAGTGACCGCATACTCTCTCGCTACGGCGACACCCCTCATGGGATGGTAGAGAGCGCCATGGAATTTTTGCGCATCTGCCGCGATCACGATTACCACGATATCGTAATTTCCATGAAAGCCAGCAATACACTTGTCATGGTGCAGGCTTATCGATTGCTAGTGCATGAAATGATGCAACAAGGCATGAACTACCCACTGCATTTGGGTGTGACAGAGGCCGGAGATGGCGAGGATGGCCGAATCAAGAGCGCTGTTGGGATAGGAACTTTGCTGGAAGATGGCCTCGGAGACACCATCCGTGTATCGCTCACAGAGGCACCAGAAGAGGAAATACCAGTAGCGCGCATGTTGGCAGAACGATACATACAGCGCGGGGCCGAAGCAGTAGGTATTGAAACAGAAAGTCCTATTGATCCCTTTCATTATCATCGGAGAGATACACATGCAGTCTTAAATATAGGAGGTAAAAATGTACCCCGTGTGATCGCTGATTATTCGCATCGCTCGTCCATCACAGCCGCTTCACTTTTTGCCGTAGGATGCAATTATTCTGTACCGCTGGACAAATGGAATTTAAGTGAAATGGCGGCTGATTATATCTACGTCGGAAATCAGTCCGTAGCTTTCGAAATTCCCGGAACTTTGGGAATCATCTATGACCAGGAAACTTGGCATATTCACGCTGACAATCCGCGCAGCTATCCGTTGATCAAACCGTCTGAGCTGATCACATTCGCGACGGCGCATCCGCAAGTGCCCGCACTTTTTGTGGACGTCGACTGCGATGAAGTGAATGACTCGTTGATTGCCGATTTGAAGAAGTATCCACAAGCAGTTTTGTTTTTGCGAACGCACCATGACCATGGCATGGCGGCTCAGCGCGCTGCCTATTTTAGACTGATACAATCCGCTTGTTCCAATCCTGTGATTTCACAACGTGCTTATGACATCGCGGAGGAAGATCCCTTTATGCTCTATGCCAGCACCGATCTTGGCGCGCTCTTCATTGATGGTCTTGGGGATGGCATCTGTATCAGTGCACCCCAGATTGCGATGCAGCGCGTGAACACTACAAGCTTTGGAATACTGCAAGCTACTCGCACACGCATCTCTAAAACAGAATACATATCGTGTCCAAGTTGCGGCCGGACCTTATTTGATTTGCAAGAAACAACGGCTAAAATCAGAAGTCAAACCAGCCACCTCAAGGGAGTTAAAATTGGAATCATGGGCTGCATTGTGAATGGTCCTGGCGAAATGGCGGATGCAGACTATGGATATGTTGGCACGGGTCCCGGAAAGATTACCCTTTACAAAGAGAAAAATGTGGTCAAAAAAAATGTCCCCGAAGAACAGGCTGTGGAAGAATTGATCAATCTGATCAAATCACACGGCGACTGGGTGGAGCGTGAAGAACTCGCATAAAGCTTTAAGCGAACGCAATTCGTCATTAAATTTTGATCCATTCTGTCATCTATACTCGCTGACTTTACCCTTATTGATTGATGCGTTATCATGCGTATCGCTGACTTAAATCATACCATGTGGTGATGGCCGTCACGCTGCATTGTTTGTTCATGGCGCAGATTTGTATCAAATCACGCATCCATGAAAACAATCCTTGTTGGTACCGATTACACAGCCACTGGCAACCGCGCAGTGCGCTATGCCGCCGAAATGGCCTTCCAATACAAAGCACGTTTGGTTGTGGTGCATGCCACTCAACTCATGCTCGTCACAGAAGCTCCAATGGAACTCAGTTACGTCCTTGATGCCATGGAAGCATCAGACCACAAGAAAATGCTCTTATTAGAGAACAATTTAAAGCGCAAATATGACATGCGCTTAAAAATAACCACAGAGGTACAAACTGGATTTGTAGCCGATATTATCCAAAACAAATCCCATCAGCACCATCCCGATCTTATTGTGATGGGCATGCCCCAACTCGACTTTTTCAGTCAAAAAATACTAGGAACTGCGGGATTAAACATACTGTCCAAAATCGACACACCCATTCTGATCGTGCCCGAGTTGGCGCGTTTCAAAGCGCTAAAAAAAATCGTTCTAGCAGCAGATGGACTCTCCATCAAATCCAAAAAAGGTTTGAATTTTATCACCGACATTCTAAGCTCAACAGCCACATCGCTATCGTATTTGCACATCAAGGATGATTTATACCCTGGCTTTCTGAAGCCTTATTGGAATAAACTGCATCAAACTTTTGGTAGTTCACCAAGTCAAGTGCATGAAGTAAGCGCCATTTCAGGAAAGACAGCACAAATCATCCAGGATTGGTCCAAAAAACACAAGGCTGATTGGGTGATCGCCGTAGCACGTGAACGCAATATTTTTTGGAACTTGTTTCATGAAAGTATCTCCAAAAAGCTAGCCTATCTCAGCCAAATTCCAGTACTTCTCATTCACGACAAATGAAATCAACCATGCATCTTCATCTTACCAAAGACAGTCGGATAGCGGATATTCAACAACAATTCAATCTATGTTATCCATATTTGAAACTGCAATTTTCCGCTCAACACATCCACGTGGGGGCAACACATGTAAAACGCAGTTTGATCCCAAGCGACACATTGTTGCGGAGCATTACACACATGGAATTTCCTTGTCAGATAAACATTGACCATAGCATGACGGTGGCTCGATTGGAAAGTTATTTTGAGCAGAAAACCGGGTTGCATGTGCAAGTTTTTCGATCCTCGGGCAACCTCTGGTTGATCACTACCGCGACGGACCAATGGTCGTTGGAGAAACAAAACAGAGAAGGCGAAGAATTATCACAAAAGCCCAATGAGGAAATAGAACCGTTGGACATACACGAACAAGAATAAAATTGACCAAGGCTGCCAATACTCCGACAATATGCTATCATTGCGGTGATCTATGCGTTCAGCAGTCCACTGTATTCGATCAAAAAACGTTCTGTTGTTCAGGATGCATGGGCGTTTACAAGCTTTTGTACAATAGCGATTTATGTGCTTACTATAACGAGCACACCGCTGCAGGTCAGCCGCCCCTTTCGGCGGAGAAAATCAAGAAATTTGCATTCTTAGATGATCCTGCTGCAGCACTCGAGCTGCTAAAATTCAGCAGTGTTGATCATGCAGTAGTAGAATGGCATTTGCCACAGATGCATTGTGCTTCTTGCGTTTGGCTGCTGGAACACCTCCAAAGATTGGATCCTGGCATCAAGCAAACCCGAGTTCATTTCATCGACAGAAATTTGACTGTTCATTTCGATCCAACCCAAACGAATCTTCGTCAGATTGCTACTCTATTAAGTGAGATTGGATATGAGCCACACTTGGAATTATCCACACACCAAAGGACCTCCAAATCAGCAAGCAGTCGCCGCCAATGGCTTATTTTGGTAGTTATAGGATTTTGTTTTGGTAATATCATGTTGCTCAGTCTGCCCGAATATTTGGGGCTCAATCTAGCACACGACCAACGTCTCGGCTACCTCTTTAGATACCTGTCGCTGATGATTAGCATCCCTGCCCTTTTGATAGGTGGAAAATCGTTCTTTCAAAATGCATGGCAATCACTTCGGAAAAAGGAATTGCATATTGACTTGGGTATTGCGCTCTCTATATGCCTCACCTTTTCGCGCAGCACCTATGAAATCATTTCTGGTATCGGTTCAGGCTATCTCGACTCGATGACAGGCATCCTCTTCTTTATGCACATCGGCCGCTTCTTTCAGGATAAAACCCACGACCGCGTCCATTTTGATTTGCATTACAAGCACTTCTTTCCCCTCCATGTGCAGCGCATCAAGCCAAAAGGAGAACTCGAGTCGATTGCCATCCAAAAGATCGCAAAAAACGATTTACTAGAAATCGCTTGCCAAGAAATAATACCAGCAGACAGCATCTGCTTATGTGACCATACTGAAATCGATTATAGCTTTGTCACGGGTGAAAGCGCACCTGTTCTGGTGCATCGCAATGAACTCATCTATGCGGGCGGACGCAACTTGAGCCAAGCCATACAAGTCCAAGCCATCAAGTCGGTTGATCAAAGTTATTTGACACAACTTTGGAACAAGGATAAAAAAGAAATTTCCAAAACCGAATATTCGTTCGGCAATAAACTAGGAACCTACTTCACGATCGTTTTATTGGCTATTTCGCTAAGTGCCTTTGCCTACTGGTATCCGACCGACACAAGTCGCGCTTGGCATGCGCTCACTACAGTGTTAATAGTTGCATGCCCTTGTGCACTTTTATTGAGTACCACATTCACCCAAGGCGCTTTACTTCGGCACCTCGCAAGCTATCACATCTTCTTAAAAAATGCGAATGCGCTGGATCGTATCAGAAGTATAAATTATGTTGTGCTTGATAAAACGGGCACCATCACTGGCCACCACGAGTATCACACCTTTGTTGGTGTGCCCCTTAGCGATGAGGAAAAAACCTTGATTGCACTATTGGCCCGTCAAAGCAATCATCCTTACAGCAGAGCGTTGAGTCGATTGACGAATAGCGCGTTGTATGCGGGACAGATAACTCACTTTAAACAGGAGATTGGCAAAGGATTGAGTGCTTTTATCAATGGTACTTATGTCAAAATAGGGAGTGTAGGTTTCATTGGATTGCCATACAACAACGCACATGCCGGTTCGAGAGTTTACATTCAAATCAATGACATCCATCGCGGTTATTTTCAGTTTGAGCATCAATTCCGTCAAGGATTGAAAATCACTTTGGCTGAATTGTCAAAGGACAAAGAGTTAGGACTGCTGAGTGGTGACAATGCCAGCGCGCAACAAGGCATTACTCAGCTAATGCCCTATTTGCAGATGATCAAGTTCCAACAAACACCACAGCAAAAGTTGGACTCGATTCGAGATTTGCAACGGACCAAAAAAGTAATGATGATTGGAGATGGTCTAAACGATGCGGGGGCGCTTGCACAAAGCGACATTGGCATTGCTATTTCAGACCGAAGCAATCACTTCTCGCCAGCATGTGATGTGCTCATGGCAGGCGATTCATTTCATCTTTTGCCGCAGCTCTTTAGGGTTGCAAAAGGAAGTCGACATATCATTTATGCAAGTTTCTCCCTTTCGTTGATCTACAACATGGTGGGACTCTACTTTGCTATACAAGGGCAGATGTCACCAATGATTGCTGCCATTCTAATGCCTGTAAGCAGCATATCGATCATTCTCTTTACACACGCCGCATCTTGGATGCTGTGTAAAGTCAATTTCAAAACTGATCCAAGTCACCTGCCTTCCTAATTCCCATCAGCACGCTCCATCGAGGTACTTTATTTCTTTGAAACAAGAAAATCGAATTCCTCTTGGGCGTCTTTTTCATCCTCATATCTGTTAGTATACCAATTGCGGGAATCTTCCTGCTAGCCTTCATATACAGCGCTCGGAAAGGTCAATTTGATGACTCTTATACGCCATCCATGCGCATGTTGAAAGACGACGAATTAAACCCACATCCAACTAAACCAACCATAAAAACCGAATCATGAATTCCACGGTAGAAAAATTCGCTTACGACAATCGGATCGTAAAAAATTTCGCCATTGCAACCGCTCTTTGGGGCGCTGTAGGCATGTTAGTAGGTGTCATTATTGCACTGCAATTGGTATTCCCTGCACTCAATTTTGATTTGGCTCAAACCACCTACGGTAGACTTCGTCCACTCCACACCAATGCCGTCATTTTCGCCTTTGTAGGCAATGGTATTTTCATGGGGGTTTATTACTCCTTACAACGGCTGTGCAAGGCGCGCATGTGGAGTGATCGACTCTCTAATATCCATTTTTGGGGCTGGCAGCTGATCATTGTAGCCGCCGCTCTTACACTGGTCTTTGGCTATACCACTGGGAAAGAATATGCAGAGCTCGAATGGCCGATTGACATAATGATTACACTGATCTGGGTCGTATTTGGACTCAATATGATCATGACCATTGTGCAGCGTCGCGAGCGTCATTTGTATGTCGCTATTTGGTTTTTTATTGCCACCTGGGTGACTGTAGCCATGTTGCACATAGTCAATAGCATAGAGCTTCCTGTTTCGATGCTCAAAAGTTATTCTTGGTATGCTGGCGTGCAAGATGCATTGGTGCAATGGTGGTACGGACACAATGCGGTTGCATTCTTCCTCACCACACCTTATTTGGGTTTAATGTATTATTTCATTCCCAAGGCAGCCAACCGCCCCATTTACTCCTATCGGCTTTCCATCATCCACTTCTGGGCACTCATATTCATTTATATCTGGGCCGGCCCACATCATCTGCTCTATACAGCTTTACCAGATTGGGCGCAGTCCTTGGGAGTGGTCTTTAGTATCATGCTCATCGCTCCCTCTTGGGGAGGTATGATCAACGGCTTGCTCACCCTTCGTGGCGCATGGGACAAGGTCCGTGAAGATGTCGTGCTCAAATTCATGGTCGTGGCTGTCACTGCCTACGGCATGGCCACGTTCGAGGGCCCCATGCTCTCACTCAAAAGCGTCAACGCCATTGCGCATTACACAGATTGGATCGTAGCACACGTGCACGTGGGGGCATTGGGCTGGAATGGATTCCTCACGTTTGGTGTACTCTATTGGTTGGTGCCCAAAATGTGGCGTACCTCTTTGTGGTCCAAAAAAATGGCGAGCTGGCATTTTTGGATAGGCACACTCGGCATCGTACTGTATGCAGTGCCGATGTATTGGGCAGGTTGGCGACAAAACGAAATGCTCACGCAATTCACCGAGGATGGCCGTTTGCAATATCAATTCTTAGACGTGGTCAACGGCATGCAAGGTTTTTATGCCTTGCGCTCATTGGGTGGAACCCTTTATTTGATCGGCGCACTGATGATGATTGTAAACCTTTACAAAACCGCAAAATCTGGTTCCTTCTTAGCCAATGAAGACGCCGAAGCACCCGCGTTGGCCAAGTCATACAGTATCCACGGCAAAGAACATTGGCACCGGTGGATCGAACGCAAACCGGTTCAGATGTTGGCCTTCTCTTTGGTCGCTGTGGGCATCGGTGGACTATTGGAAATGATCCCAACGTTTTTGATCAAGGACAATATTCCCACCATTACCTCTGTCGAGCCATACACTCCCTTGGAGCTCGAAGGCCGTGACATCTACATCCGAGAAGGTTGTTATACATGCCATTCACAGATGGTACGTCCATTCAGAGCTGAAACCGAACGGTACGGCGAGTATAGCAAAGCAGGCGAATTTGTGTACGATCATCCATTCCAATGGGGCAGCAAGCGCACCGGTCCTGATCTGGCGCGCGAAGGATATGGCAATAACAAAAAAAGCAATGCTTGGCATTACAACCACATGGCCGATCCCACTTCCACTTCGCCATCATCCATCATGCCGCGTTACCCTTGGTTGCTGACGACTGACCTCGATACGTCGCTCACGGCATCTAAAATCAGAGCCATGCAGACGATGGGTGTGCCTTACACCTCAGGATATGATCTGGTGGCTGTGGCCGAGATGAACAAACAAGCACAAATTATTTACGACGATTTACTCCTTCAACAAGACCAAATATTGATCGGCGAAAAAGGATTGAGTCCCAATCATGAGATCATTGCACTGATTGCCTACTTGCAACGCCTAGGCACTGACATTGAAGTGAAACCAATTAATACCGCACAAAAATGAAATTCATCAACTACCTCGAATCCATTGCAGGAGTGAGCATCTATCCGCTCATATCCATGATGCTTTTTATGAGTGTATTTGCATTGGCGCTGTGGCATGTATTGCGCCAATCCAAGGAGAGCATTAGCGAACAAAAAAATCTTCCCCTTCAATAACAGCGCAATGAAAAATAAAATAATAATCACAGGACTCCTTTGGTGCATGTCTCTCTACATGCATGCCGCTACACAGCAACAAATCATCGACTCCGAGCACTTGACCAAACCCAGCATATATCAATCGCCTGTATTTTATGCCTTGATTTTTGTGGCTGTATTGCTCTTGATTTTCATCGTTCAATTGGGCAAGGTATTCAGTGCAATCGCAGCGAAATATGGTAAGGAACAATCGAAAAAAACATGGGACGGTTTTAAAACAGTGATCCTTTTGTTGTGCCTTGGTTCGATTCATACACAAGCCAATGCGCAACTGACCATGCCAGAACCACACACGCAAGCCATGTTCTTGCACGAGGGTTTTGGGCATCCAGCCATCAATGGTTTGGTGGTGATCATCCTATTAGAATTATCAGTTGTGTTCTATTACATGCTCCTGATTCGAAGCTTCACACGCAGTCATTCATTGAAACCTGCGCGTGAGATACGCCGAAGTCGATTCTGGGACTTGATGAACCAAAGCGTCGCCATAGAATCTGAAGCAGCCATCATGACTGATCATGAATACGACGGAATCCGCGAATTGGACAATGCCCTGCCGCCTTGGTGGAAATATGGATTCATGGTTTCCATCTTATGGGGAGCCATGTATCTTATATACTTCCATGTGGCCAAGGAAGGCGAATTGCAGGCAGCGGAATATGCTACCGAAATGGAGAATGCCCGCATCTCCCTCGAGGCGTATCGAGCCAAAGCCGCTGATTCAGTCGATGAGTTTACCATTGCGCTCAGCACCGATCCTTCCTTCATACAAAAAGGAGCCATTCATTACGACAAGTTATGCAAGGTATGCCACGGTGCAGCAGGAGAAGGCATCGTAGGGCCTAATCTCACAGATGCGTATTGGCTGCATGGTGGAGCCATCAAGGATGTATTCAAAACAGTTAAATACGGTGTGCAAGGCAAAGGAATGAAATCATGGCAGCAAGAATTGTCTGCAGCGGAAATAGGCCAAGTATCGAATTATGTGCTCAGCCTCCAAGGCACTTCGCCCGCAAATGGAAAAGCACCGGAAGGCGACCTGTATAGCACTAATGTCAGCGAACCAAGCGACACTACTGCGGTGCGCGACACTACCAATACGCAGAAACCATAAAACATGTCAACTATTACTGAAGATAGTTTTCGCGACAGTGTGAGCCACATCGATTCACAAGGAAAACGTGTGTGGTTTTTTCCCAAGCAGCCATCGGGCAAGTTCTATCAATGGCGCACTTGGGTTAGTTGGATCTATATACTCGTATTCTTTTCACTGCCGCTGATAGAATGGAAAGGCGATCCGCTGTTTTTATTCAACATTGTTCAACGCAAATTCATCCTGTTCGGCGTTCGTTTTTGGCCACAAGATTTTTTCATTTTTATGATCGGCATGATCACATTCATTGTATTCATAGCCTTATTCACTGTGGTCTATGGCCGCGTGTTTTGTGGCTGGGTTTGCCCCCAGACCATCTTTATGGAGATGATTTTCCGCAAGATCGAATATCTCATTGAAGGCAATTCCTCGCGCCAAAAACTCCTGAAAAATGGACCATGGACGACTGACAAAATAAAGAAGCGCATACTAAAAATTGTGATATTCATGATGGTATCATTTCTGGTTGCCCACACCCTGCTTTCGTATATCATTGGGATCAAAGAAGTATGGGCCATAATG
>JAIYCK010000133.1 GCA_027488055.1 Flavobacteriales bacterium
AATAATTGATAAACAATATAATAAATTTTCAACCGAACGTGGAATGAAGGGCATTTGCGAGCACAGGAAGCAGTGTATTCAATCGGCTTGACTCTGTTTTTTGTCTGCAATAAGGCCTTCCAAATCGTATTTTAGCCTCTTCACAATGAGCGAATCTCAAAATCTTCAGGATGGCAGGTTTGACCGACACTTGGCTATGCACGGATTTACCGAGGCGATGCAAACCCAGTTGGAACAAGCCAAAGTGCTTGTCATCGGTGCGGGTGGTCTTGGTCATCCGGCTTTGTTATATCTAGCGGCGGCCGGCATTGGGCAAATCACCCTCATGGATCCAGACACGGTGCAGCGGTCCAATCTGCCGCGCCAAATTTTGTTTGGAGATCAGGATATTGGTCAGTCCAAGGCGAGTGTCTTGGCTCAAAAGATAAATGAAATGCGAGGGAAGCGAGTGGTGAAACCCCTCGCACGGAAACTGGAAGGGGATGAACTCAGAGCGTGGCTACCACAGTTTGATTTGATCGTTGATTGCACAGACCGCTTGGATTTTAAATATGATCTGTGTGAGGACTGCCAACAATGTAGCATTCCCCTTGTAATGGGCTCTGTGGATCAGTGGCAGGGTCAAGTGCTTGTTGTACAAAATGAAGAATCGGCAGGACTTGCGGATTTTTTCCCCCGAAATGATCAGTCCTCGGAATGGGGCAATTGCTCCACCAATGGTGTTATGGGGCCTGTGGTTGGCATCATCGGCACCTGCATGGCCAATGAAGCTATCAAGTGGGTCCTGGGCCACCGTGAGCGTCAAGACCGTTTGTTACTGGTGGATGGTCTCAGTGGTGAATTCACGTACATTCGCATTCAAAATAAATCATCCTTCGATTCAACAAAAACCGAAGGTTCATTCGGTCATAATACTATGAAAACAATTCAATATTCCGAGATGCTACAATGGCGCGATGGAGGCAAAAGCTTTCAGCTCATCGACGTGCGTGAACCTTATGAATTCGATGAATTCAATTTGGGCGGCGAATTGATTCCTATGAATACGGTGCCCGACCAAGTAGATGCCTTTTCACGCGAGTTGCCCGTGGTGGTGCATTGCAAAGCGGGTGCGCGCAGCGCCAATGTGATCCGTTATCTGGAGGAACAACACGGATTCACCAACCTCTACAATCTGGAGGGTGGTATCTTGGCGGCCCGATAAACGCACGCTGCATTTCGAAAATTCCATTGGTGCTGTATGCTGTCCATCTTTTGGAAGTCAGCACCAAGTAAAAAGAAAAGCACCACCCCGTGTGGAATGGTGCTTTCGAATGCGATATCAATGCGATTCCCTTTAGAGTGTGCCGCGGCTTTCTTGTTCTCTCTCAATCGCCTCGAACAGGGCCTTGAAGTTTCCTTTTCCAAAACTCTTGGCGCCTTTGCGTTGAATGATTTCAAAAAACATCGTTGGGCGGTCCAATACAGGTTTGGTGAAAATCTGCAATAAGTAACCTTCGTCGTCGCGGTCGATCAAAATACCGAGATCGCGCAATGGAGCAAGGTCCTCATCGATTTGACCGACACGGTCCAAAACAGTTTCGTAATATGTATTCGGCACGGTCAAAAATTCCACACCGCGGTCACGAAGTTGTGTCACCGTTTCAATGATATTGTCTGTAGCCACAGCGATATGCTGCACTCCAGCTCCGTTGTAGAAGTCGATGTACTCTTCAATTTGTGATTTTTTGCGGCCCTCTGCCGGTTCATTGATCGGAAACTTGATGCGGCCATTGCCATTGCTCATCACCTTGCTCATCAAGGCAGTATATTCCGTGCTGATGTCTTTGTCATCAAATGATACCAATTGCGCAAAACCCATCACCTTGGCATAAAACTCTACCCATTTGTTCATTTCGTTCCAACCCACATTACCGACCATGTGGTCAATGAATTTGAGTCCGATGGAAGCGGGCTGATAACTGGGGTTCCAGCTGCGGTAACCTGGCATAAAAACACCGTTGTATCCGCTTCGCTGAACGAAAATATGCAAGGTCTCTCCATAGGTATGGATACCGCTGAGGATAACCTCTCCGTCGTTGTCCTTTACTGATATGGGGTCCAAGCAACTGAGGGCGCCGCGTTCAGTGGTAACCTCCCAGCTTTTGGCGGCGTCATCCACCCACAAAGCCACTGTTTTCACCCCGTCACCGTGTTTGTTGATATGCGCATTGATGGGTCCATCTTGGGTGAGAGGTGAGGTCAAGACCAAGCGAATCTTGTCTTGCTCAAGCACGTAAGAAACGGAGTCCTTCGAGCCGGTTTCAAGGCCTTTGTATGCCAGTGGCTTGAAGCCCCATGCGGTCATATAATAGAAGGCCGCTTGCTTTGCATTGCCGACATATAATTCAACGTGGTCTGTGCCAAGCAAGGGTAAAAAATCGTCCGCTTCGGGAACAACTTTTTCCAGTTGAAGGGAAGTGCTATCTGTGATCATGTATTGGAGGATTGTATTTTTTAATTGAAAATAGTTCGATGGTTCAAAGCCAACTTTTATCGTATCCAGCGAGCGCCAAATCGACTGCTGCTTGAGTGACTTTCAAAGGGCGGAAGGTGTCTACCATGACGGCCAATTCACCTGTTTCTTTTTGGCCGATACTGCGCTCGTACGCACCGGGATGCAAGGAAATAAATCCTTTGTCCACATGATTGCGGCTCATGAAATCGCCATCCACGTAGTAGAGTACTTCGTCGCTATCGATGTTACTGTGGTTATATGGTGCAGGAATGGATTTGGGATGGTAGTCGTACAAACGGGGACAGAAGGAACACACCACAAAGTTGTGTGCCTCGAATGTCTGGTGCACCGGTGGTGGTTGATGCACACGGCCCGTAATGGGCTCGAAATCGTGAATCGAAAAGGCATAGGGATAATTATAACCATCCCAGCCGATCACATCAAATGGATGCGAGGTATATACTACTTCATGTATCACATTTTCTTTGCGAATTTTGATCACAAATTCTCCGCTTTCGTCGTGAGTCTCTAGCGCACTTGGACGGCGCAAATCGCGCTCACAGAAGGGTGAATGTTCCAACAATTGACCAAAACCATTGCGGTAGCGCTTGGGCGTTACAATAGGTGAAAATGACTCAACGATGAATAATCGATTGTCTGGCGTGTCGAAGTCAATCTGATAAATCATTCCCCGCGGAATTACCAGATAGTCGCCATAACTGAAAGGAATGTTCCCTACAAAGGTGCGCAAGGTGCCTGTGCCTTTATGGACAAATAGCATCTCATCTGCGTCTGCGTTTTTATAGAAATAGCTACGCAAACTCTCGGTGGGAGCGGCAAGTGCTATGTTGAGGTCATTGTTGAACAGCACAGTTGTGCGGCTTTCTAGAAAATCAGCTTTTGGCGCCATGTTCCAGCCTTGAAGCATCATGGGCGAAATGTTCTTATCGATGGCGGCTTTGGGCGCTACATCGATGCTTTGTCCCACATGGGAGATCATAGTGGGTCGATGCACGTGATAGAGCAGGGAGCTCATCCCATGAAATCCTTCGGTGCCGAACAATTGCTCATAATAAAGACCACCAGTCGGCTTCTCAAATACCGTGTGTCTTTTGTGCGGGATCTTCCCCAGTTGATGATAGAATGGCATGATATACTAGAATGATGGCTCAAAAGTAATCCGATATGCCTTTCAATCATTCAATTGGCATGACAAGGCCTTTCGGAATTAAACTGAGATGTACGCTTTTTCAGCAAAAATGGACTTTTCGAGACGAAATGATCTTCATCATCCTCTGTACTCAAAGGGTGGCAAGCATCTATTTTTTAACGTTGATTTCAATCATGTCATTGACTGCAAATGCTTTGGGATAGTGCTGGTGAATGGTTTGAAGGTGCTTTTCAAGCTCCATACGTGTAGCAAAATCGCCGATCACCAAAGAATATTCTGGCACTACCTGCTTCATGTAAGCGGAATAAGGCAGACCAAGCGCAAGGTATTTGTTCCGTTCGTTCTTGACGGCTTCGGCGGTGCCCAGATAGATCTGAACCCGGAAGCCTTTGATGTCTCGGAATCCCCGCATGCTTTTTTCGAGTTTGGTGATCGAAGAGTCTACCACAATCTGGACATTACCTGCGCCAGCAGAACTGGCCGGGGTGATGGTGTCACATACTGCCGAAGTGTGCGGAGTATTCGAACCGAACGTGGCTGAAACAGATGAGGGAAGCAGAGCGGTGCAGGAAATCAATATGAAAGCAACAAACAAGATCTTCATGACGCGAAATTAGAGTTTTTTAATGAATCAAAGGACTCAAAGATGCAATATCCTTTTTGAGGAACGTACTTCTAAAAATAATGCCGAAATCATTCCGAGACCACCACGGAGAAAGGTCGCTGATATGGATAAATCAAAACGTCGCCGTGCTTCAGGTGGAATGAGACAGAATCTTATCCACCATGTTTTGGTGAATTAGGTATAGTTTCAGATCATGTATGTGGCTTGCATTGTGACTTTCAATCGATTAGAGCAAAGGGAGGGAAGCAATGTTATTTAGAATCATTATAAATTATGAATATTTGGTGACACAGCACTTTGATAGGGAATCGCTGAATTAAATTTGCTCCGTTTTCAAACCTGCCAGAATAGCAAAAACTCAGTAAATATGCGGCTTTCAACCATTTTACAACATCGTTTTTTAGTCTCCATTTTCGCATTCTTATTTTTCGCGCAGTACACTTTTGCGGGTGTATTCGAGGGCGGTGATGCAACCAAAGGGGAGACGCTGTTCAAGCAAAACTGCGCCTCTTGCCACAGTGTAGACGGTAGTTTGCTTGCTGCTCCAAGTCTTCAAGGAATCGATAGCCGTTGGGCTGGAAAGGATGCCTTGATCGTGAAATGGATCCAGAATCCGAACGGAGCTTTGGCCACAGGTGATCCTTACATCGTAGGCATGGTAGCCAAATGGAAAGGTCAGTTTGGAATGATGGCTGCACAAGCGGTGTCTGAAGGTGATATCAAAGACATCATCGCTTACGTGAAAACAGGCGGTAGTGCTGGCGGACCAAAAGCGAGCGATGCACCCAAATGTCTTACACTCGAAGAAATTGAAGCTGCCAAAGCTGAATTGGAAGGCGACGATAGTGGTTATGTATGGTTCATCATCATTGGATTGATCCTTTCGATCATCGCAGTTTCTGCTGCTAACATCAAAAAGAGCTTGGCCACAGCTGTCAATGAGCGCGATGGTCTCCCAGCTCCTGCCGATCGCACTTACATGCAGGTAGCTAAAGCTTGGATGTGGACAAACAAAAAGTTTGTTGGAGTTTTGGGTTTCATCATCTTCTGCTACATATCGGTTGTAGGTTACAAATCATTGATGGGTATTGGTGTATATCAAGGTTACACCCCCGATCAACCCATCTGGTTCTCACATGCCATCCACGCATGTCAAAATGAAATTGATTGCCAATACTGCCATAGCAGCGCCGCAAAATCAAAGCACGCGGGTATTCCATCTGTGAACGTGTGTATGAATTGCCACAAGGGTATCAAGAAAGGTGCAATCAGTGGAACCAAGGAAATTTCTAAAATTTACGAAGCTATCGGTTTTGATGCGGACTCCTCTAAATACATAGATGGATATGCTCAAAAGCCCATCGCATGGAACAAGGTGCACAACCTACCTGACCACGTTTACTTCAGTCACCAGCAGCACGTCACAGTCGGTCAAATCGATTGCAAACAATGCCATGGTCCAGTTCAAATGTATTCGGTGGGCCACGTTGCGACTCCAGCAGAAATCAACGCACAAGAAGATGTGACCGGATTGATCAAATTGGAAAAGGAGACCTTGACAATGGGATGGTGCTTGGAATGTCACAACAAGGCAGGTATCGATCCTACGAAATCAGATTACTACGAGGAAATGCACAAGCGTTACAAGTCAAACGAAGTGGGCAAAAGAACATTGTCAGAAATCATGGAAGACGGTTCTATGACAGTGCGCGAAAACGGTGGTTGGGAATGTGGTAAATGCCATTATTAATCCATTCCATTAACAATTTAGATTCTAACGACAAGAACGATATACCAAAACATGGGCATCACAAAGAAATATTGGACAGGACTCGATGAGTTGCACGGTACACAAGCTTCACAAGACGCTATCGCCAACGAGTTCAGCAATAACCAATCAGTGGATCAATTTTTGGCAAACGATGAGTTGTCAAAAACCAATACGGGTCGCCGTGACTTTTTGAAATTCATGGGATTCAGCGTAGCTGCTGCGACGCTTGCAGCGTGCGAAACTCCCGTAGTGAAGTCAATTCCGTATGTTGTAAAACCTGAAGAAATTACTCCAGGGGTTGCAAATTATTATGCATCGACCTACTACGATGGTAATGATTACGGCAATATCCTTGTGAAAACGCGTGAAGCACGTCCTATTCACATCAAAGGCAATAAGTACACAGGTATTGCAAATGGCGCGGTGTCGTCGCGTATCAATTCAAGTGTACTTGGTTTATATGATAGCGCTCGTTTGCGCAATGCTAAAAAACAAGGAGCAGATATCGCTTGGGATGCTTTGGACAATGAGATCAAAGCAGCGCTTGCAAGCTCTAACAGCATCCGTATTCTCAGCGCGACCGTTGCGAGTCCATCTACTCAAAAAGCAATCGATGCCTTCTCAGCGAAGTACGCTGGTAAGGTGAAGCACGTGCAATACGATGCGATCTCATACAATGGTTTGACCAAAGCTTCTGAGGCGGCGTTTGGCAAAGCAGTCGTACCATCTTACGACTTCAGCAAGGCAAAAACAATCGTGAGTGTAGGTGCCGATTTCTTGGGCACTTGGCTTACTTCCAATATCTTCAGCGTACAATACAGCGAAGGCCGCAAACCAGAGAATGGTTGGATGAGCCAGCACTTCCAATTCGAAAGCCGCATGTCGTTGACAGGCTCCAACGCGGATGTGCGTGTATTGGTGAAGCCTTCAGAAGAAGGTAAAGTATTGGCCGCGCTTTATGCTGCTGTAACAGGTGGCGCGCCCATCAGCGTTGGTGAAGCCGATAAGGGTATCGGTTATGCTGCTGAAGAATTGAAAAAGAACAAAGGTGAAAGCATCGTGGTATGTGGAAGCAATGATGCCAATGCCCAGATGATATGTCATGCTATCAACCAAGCCCTCGGGAATATTGGTCATGCAGTGGATGTAAAGGATCCAATTTCACTATTCCGTGGCGATGATGCTGCAATGAAGCAGTTGGTTGCTGATATGAATGCTGGCACGGTCGATACACTCATCGTGTATGGTGCCAATCCGGCATACACTTACACACAAGCGGATGCGTTCAAACAAGGTTTGACCAAGGTGAAGACAAGTGTTTGTTTCAACCTATTTGCAGATGAAACAGCGAGTCTTTGCACCTACATGGCTCCAGACCACCACTACCTTGAGTCATGGAATGACTATTCTTTGACAAGTGGCCGAGTGGATTTGGCTCAACCTACCATCAACCCATTGCATAGCACGCGTTATGCGCAAGAGAGCTTCTTGCGTTGGGCGGATAACAATACAGACTTTTATACCTACGTTCGTCAGAATTACAATGCGGCCTATACACCGGCTGCTATGAATACAGACAACAGTTGGCACATGGCGGTTCACAACGGAACGTTTGCAGGCAGTGCGCCAGCAGCCGCTCCAGCGCCAATGGCAGCCAATGCTGAAACTGCACCAGTAGCAGCAATCGTTGCGCCAGCAGCGGTCGCTGAAGCTCCAATCGCAGCGCCTACGATGAATGTGAGTCAAGCCATCGCTGCAGTCACCGCTGCAAAAGGTGGTGCATGGGAATTGAGCTTGTATGAGAAAGTTACCATAGGTAACGGAAGTCATGCAAACAACCCATTGTTGCAAGAAACTCCAGATCCAGTAACTAAAATCACGTGGGACAACTACGTGACTATGTCACACAAAGATTGTGATGTATTGGGTATTGAAAAATACATTGGACAATGCGATTGCGCCAATGTGGTGAAAGTATCGATCAATGGCCGTGCTCCTATCGAGTTGCCAGTATACCCAGCGGCTGGTCAAATGCCAGGTACAATTGGTATCGCATTGGGTTACGGCCGCGGTGGTAACAACGAGGAAATAGGTAAAGCGGCGTACCAAACAGGTAAAGAGGGTGTGCATTTGATGGATGGAGAGAAGCGCATGCCAATTGGTAAAAACGCATTCTATTTGACCGATGCAAGCAGTGACACCATCCAATTTGCTGCATTCGATGTGCAATTGGAAAAAGTGGAAGGTGCAGAATACAAACTGGCATCAACTCAAATGCACAGTACGGTCATGGGCCGTGAGTCGGTGGTGAAAGAGACTACATGGAGTACATTCCAGAAGGAAAAGGATAAAAAGAAAGGCGAAGCGTCTTTTAATATGATGCCAAGCTTGGTCGTGCACAAAGACATGAACCAGGACAATGAGATCAACGCACAAGACAAAGAGCACGTTCGTGAGAGTGACTTGTGGCGTGCTCATCCAGTAGAGGGAGTTGGTCACCGTTGGGGTATGACCATTGACCTTACGGCTTGTTTCGGTTGTGGCTCTTGCATCACAGCGTGTCACACTGAGAACAACGTCCCAGTGGTTGGTAAAGACGAGGTGTTGCGTCACCGCGATATGCATTGGTTGCGCATCGACCGTTATTTTGCTTCTGAGCATGAAAGCTTAGAGGAAACCAAAGAGAAAGAAGACTTGGGAACCATTGGCGCTTATCGCCACATGGAAGACCCTGCAGATAATCCAAAGGCGGTGCACATGCCGATGATGTGCCAGCACTGCAACCACGCACCATGCGAAACGGTTTGCCCAGTAGCTGCCACTGTGCATAGCAACGAGGGATTGAACAACATGGCTTACAACCGTTGTATCGGTACCCGCTATTGCGCTAACAACTGTCCATACAAAGTGCGTCGCTTCAATTGGTTCAACTATGTGACCAACGATAAGTTCGCCATGGTGAATCCTTCGCAAGACGAGAGCATGCGTATGGTGTTGAATCCAGATGTAACTGTTCGTACACGTGGTGTGATGGAGAAGTGCAGCATGTGCCAGCAACGCATTCAAGCCGGTAAATTAGAAGCTAAAAAAGCAGGCGTTCCTGTTCCAGACGGTAGTATCCAAACAGCTTGCGCTGAAGCATGTCCATCGAATGCCATTGTATTTGGAGACTTGAATGACACTGCGAGCTGGAACAACAAACGTTCAGTGAATAACCGCTCGTATCATTCCTTGGAAGAAGTAGGTATCCAGCCGAATATCTTCTACATGACGAAAGTGAGAAATATCGAAGAAACAGAAGCATAACCCAGTTACAGCCGACAAAGTATGTTCAAAGAATCAAATCTTAGAAAACCACTGATCTTAGGTCATAAGACCTATGGCGATATCACGAATGATATTGTCAACCCGATCATGGGTGCAGCCCCCAAACAATGGAAAATTGCTATCACTATAGCTTTTATCGTAGCACTTTACGGTGTAGGATGTATATTCTATGTAGTAGGTGTAGGTATTGGATCGTGGGGATTGAATAAAACAGTAGGTTGGGCATGGGATATCACCAACTTCGTTTGGTGGGTAGGTATCGGTCACGCGGGAACCTTGATCTCAGCAGTATTGCTCCTGTTCCGTCAACGCTGGCGCATGGCGATCAATCGATCTGCTGAGGCGATGACCATTTTTGCCGTAATCATGGCTGCCGTATTCCCCTTGTTGCACATGGGACGTATTTGGTGCGCATATTGGACACTTCCGTTGCCCAATACATTGGGTTCCTTGTGGCCCAATTTCAATTCGGCGTTGATGTGGGACGTATTTGCGATCTCCACGTACTTCTCCGTATCATTGGTGTTTTGGTATATCGGTCTTATTCCTGACTTTGCAAGTATCCGCGACAAGATGACCAATCATCCGATGCGCAAATTCTACAGCATCTTGAGTTTCGG
The DNA here is from genome assembly GCA_027488055.1 of Flavobacteriales bacterium. GTDB lineage: Bacteria > Bacteroidota > Bacteroidia > Flavobacteriales_D > Sanyastnellaceae > CANHSF01. The sequence continues at coordinate 10,012 of JAIYCK010000133.1, forward strand.
TTGGAGCGGTCGTGCGAAACACTGGACCCGCTTCGAAGAGGTGTCATTGGTGCTTGCGGGTATCGCAACCCCACTGGTATTCTCGGTGCACTCGATCGTATCCATGGACTTTGCAACCTCAATCGTACCGGGATGGCATACCACCATCTTCCCTCCATACTTCGTATCTGGAGCGGTATTCTCGGGCTTTGCAATGGTTCAAACCCTGCTTTTGATCATGCGCAAAGTGATGAAGCTAGAAGCTTACATCAATCTCCGCCACATCGAATACATGAACATTGTAATCATCGTAACTGGATCAATAGTGGGTGTAGCTTATTTGACAGAGCTATTTATCTCTTGGTACAGTGGCGTTGAATACGAATCATACGCTTTCATCAATCGTTTCTCGGGTCCTTTGGCTTGGTCGTATTGGTGCATGATGACCTGCAACGTGATTTCTCCACAGTTGTTCTGGTTCAAAAAATTACGTACAAGCTTGAGCTTCACATTCTTCATGTCCATCATCGTGAACATCGGTATGTGGTTTGAGCGTTTCGTGATCATTGTGACCTCAATTCACCGCGATTACATTCCAGGCGCTTGGGGTGAGTTCAAAGCCACTTCGATCGACATCGGTTTGTTCATCGGAACCATTGGAATTTTCTTCACCTTGTTCTTGTTGTTCTCACGCTATTTCCCAGTATTGGCTTTGAACGAATTGAAAACGATTTTGAAGACTTCTGGAGAAAGCTATAAGAAAGAAGGATCACACTAATCATATTTAACACCTAAGGCAAATTAAGATTATGGCCAATAAAGTATTTCATGTAATGTATGACGACGACCAAAAGCTGATGGACGCAGCAAAGTCTTTGGTTAGTCAGGGAATACGTGTCAAGGAAGTTTTTTCTCCGTTTCCAATCCACGGATTGGATCCAGTTATCGGTATCAAGCGCACCCGCTTGGCTATCTGTTCATTCATGTATGCTTGCACAGGTACTGCACTTTCCATCTTGGGAACGTGGTATTTTATGGTGAGCGACTGGAACTGGAACATCGGTGGTAAACCCAACTTTACATGGATTGAGAATGCTCCTGCTTTCGTTCCGGTGATGTTCGAATTTTCAGTGTTCTGCGGCGCCCACGGTATGGCGATCACGTATTTGTTGCGCAATGGCACATTGCCAGGTATGCCGGCTTCCAACCCCGATCCAAGAACCACTGATGATAAGTTCGTGATGGAAATCACCACCGATGACAATCATCTTTCTGCTTCCGATCTTGAAGCAAAAATCCGTGCAACGGATGTGTACGAATTGAATATTAAGGATTATTAATTAAGCACATGATTCACAAAAAATATCTTTTTGTTGCAGTTATTGCAGGAACAGTGATTTTGAGTTCTTGCACCGAAAGTGAGCAAGCCCCAGGTTTGGAGTACATGCCCGATATGTACCGTTCTCCTGCTTTGGAAGCTTACATCGACTACGGTAGCAACAAGCACATGGATTTGACACAAGAAGAAAAGGACGAACTGGGCGTAGTACCCGTCTTGTCGCGCTTGCCAGTAGACGGCACGGTTCCTTTTATGGGAAGCAATGAGATGGCGCAGTTTGCAATGCCATATCCATTGAATAATACAGTGGAGGATTATGAGCGCTCGGCTACTGAAATCAAAAGCCCCTTGCTTCCTACCAAAACGAATGTGGAGCGCGGTAAAGAAATCTATGCTCACATGTGTATGCATTGCCACGGCAAAGAAGGACATGGAGATGGCGCGATTTCGAAGAATGGCCACATCGCTGGTATTCCTGATTATGCTACAAAATTGAAAGAATTGCAAGCTGGTAAGATGTATCACACCATTACCTACGGTAAAGGTTTGATGGGTCAGCACGCCTCTCAGTTGAATCAATTGGAGAGATGGCAGGTCATCAGCTATGTGCAATGTTTGCAACAAGGCGTATCCACACCAGAATACGATGCCAACAACATGTTGAAGTTAAAAGTGGAAGCTGCAGCAGCAGATACCACGAAGTAAGATTTGGTATCTTAAATAATATTAATTCAAGAATAAAAAATTTCGAAATAACGATATGGGACACGAAAAACTGCATTTTGAAATCCCTGCAAAAACAAAGAACTGGTGCTTCGGCCTCATGGGCCTAGGTGCTTTGTCTACGATTGTAGGCTGGTTTGCAGACCATAGCGATCATCATCAATACTGGTGGGCTGTTTGGCTTATCTGTGGATTCTTCTTCCTTGCAATCTCTCTGGGAGCCTTGTTCTTTTATGCGCTTCAATACGCGGCAGAAGTGGCTTGGACCGCACAAATCAAACGTGTTTTTGAGGCCATGTTCGCTTTCATTCCAGTGGGATTGGCTGTGATTGTGGTCATTCTGCTAGCTGGTAAAATGCACTGGCATCATATCTACCATTGGATGGATAGCTCGGTCTACGACCTCAACTCGCCCAATTACGATAAGCTCATTGCCAACAAGGCTGTTTACTTCGGAGCTTTCTTTTGGGTACGTATCCTAATTTACTTGGCAGGTTTTATTCTTTTTGCACGTGCGTTTAGAAGATGGTCTTTGCAAGAAGATGAATCTCCTTCGACCGAATTGCACTTAAAACAATACCGTCGCGGAGCTCTTTTCTTAGTGTACTTCGCTGTGTTCAGCACCACTATAGCATGGGATTTGTTGATGAGCATCGATACACACTGGTTCTCCACTATGTATTCATGGTACATCTTCGCAGGTATGTGGGTGACATGCATGATTTTTGCCACGCTCTTGATCATTTGGTTGAAGGGAAAAGGCTACTTCTCAAAAGTCAACACCTCGCACATCCATGACATGGGTAAATGGATGTTTGCCATCAGCATGTTGTGGAGCTACCTCTGGTTCTGTCAGTTCATGTTGATTTGGTACAGTGATATTCCAGAAGAAGTAACATACTTTAAAACCCGTTATGATAGCTACATGGGCTTGATGTGGTTTGTGTTCTTCGCCAATTTTGCTGTCCCATTTTATGTATTGATCGCCCGTGATGCAAAACGTAACTTGAAGTTCTTGCAACGTGTGGGGATGATCATTTTCGTCACGCACTTCTTGGACATTTGGATGGCAGTAGTACCAGGCACGAATCACGGCCACCAATTTGGCCACCATCCTGATTTCGGAACAAAATTGCTGTCATGGGGTTTCACCTTCGGAATGTTCCTCGGATTCTTAGGTCTTTTCATCTACATCGTGATGAAAGCATTGGCCAAAGCACGTTTGATCCCGATCAATCACCCCTACCTCAATGAGAGTGAGAACCATCACATCTAAAATATTTG
>JAIYCK010000289.1 GCA_027488055.1 Flavobacteriales bacterium
AAAAAAAATTATTCCTTTTTTTTATCAACATCATCTTCCTCCAAATGTGGCAACCCTTCAAATAAATTAGAAGGCACAGGTGTGATACGAGGCTTGTCCTGAAGTTTTGTTTTCTCTGATGATAACGACAAGGCAAATAATAACAAATACCACAACAAAAACGCCAAAAAAACGCCAAAAAAAAGCAACGAATTGGAAATGTCAGGTGGATTGTTGATAGTAAAACCTGGACTCTTTTCGTTATCCACCATAACGAAGTCATTTGTTTTTCTCAACAGACTACAATAAAAAACATCTCCAGCCATGCGTTCAAAGTTCTTGTTCGTCATGGTTAAATCATAGACAGCCACGTCTACTCCATACACAGTGTAATTCGCAGTCAAAGACACGTTCCATGTGTAATCGTTTCCCGGTAAACGAACTAGTTCGACTGAATCGACTTTGCACGAATACACATCAACTTTAGCAAACCACAACACGGACATACAGAGCAAAAACCCGAATTGGACCAAGATGGTTCTTTCAACAATATCCAGATACGACATTTTAAATCAAATGCGTGGTGTTTTTTAGAATTATTGTTTAAGTCGAGGTAAAATTATCTGTAATAAATAAAATCAAGCCATGAAAATATAGTTTTTTCGAGATAAAATAGAAATCTATTTAAAATTTTTACTTTATTCTTCTTCTTTTCCAATCAGTCCTTTCCAGTCGGTGACGGCGGAATATAAACGCTCGTAGGTTCTTGCAAAACTACAGGCTCCCTTCCATCGTCATCATCATCATCATCGTCATCCATGTCGAATCTTTTTCGTGCTCTCTGTCCTTGGCTCTGATCTTCTTCTTCTTCATTTCTCTCGCCATTGGTATCATCTGTATCTCTGTTATTATTATTATTATTGTTTCGTGCGTCAGCACCAGAACCAGCCGAACGCTTTCGTCCTTGATTTCCACCCGATTTTTCTTTGTTCCACTCGTTTTCAGCTTCCTTCAACTCTGCAAAACTCTTCAAAACCGTCCCGGAAAACAATTTGCTATTTGTTTTCATGAATATGTTTTGCACCACGTCTGCAATTCGAACATTTTCAGCAACTTTCTCGGCACCTTCTTCTTCTAAATCGACGTCATCATCATCCTCTACCGCGTTGCTATTATTATTATTATTATTATTGTTGTTATTATTGTTGTTATTGCTACTTTTGATTAGTCTTCTGAATGTTTTTGCTATTTCCGCTGCGGGTATCGCCGCGGCGCCTTCGTTGTTTGCATACTGTGCCTTCTCAATGAACCTCTCTCCTGCTGTCATCACGACTTTGGTTTCTTCTGAGCTTTTCTTTGCTTGTGTTGCCAGTATATTCATGGTGCTCATTGTATGCATCCCCGGATTTCGACGCTTTTTTGAGTTGGCGATGGCTGTCTTCATGCTTTCCAGCCGCTCAATAGCAGCTTTGGGATACTCAAAAAACACGCGTCTTTCGTGTGCTTCTTTATATTCAGCTTGCTCGGCCAGTGCTGTTTTCACACGAGTGGTTCTATGCACGGGATGCACAAACACCGCAAAAACCATCGCATCTTCCAGCGTCGCTTCGGGATTTTCGCGCATAAAGTATTGGATAGCATAGAATAAATCCGAGTCCATGTTCGATTCTATCAACGGCGCACTCGTAATCGCCGATACAACGCCGCGGTTGGTTAGACCCGTCAAGGAAGCTGCTACATCCTCCGGAACGTAAAGCGGATTGATTTCCAACAACCGGTCGTTTTCCTCTAGCGGCTTGATGTCGATCGGACAGAATATGTAAGGATATTCGGGATAGGTCATGCACGAGAGCGTCCTGCGAGGAATCGTCTTGGAGTTCATCATCTTGTTCACAGCCTTTTCCCATAGATTTTCGAATGACATCTTTTCTTTGTCCATCAGCGTCAAATGGAAATATGCAGAATTGTCAACAAACTGCAGTGCTGGCATGGTCACCTCTTGAGTATCCGTTTCTACTTCCCATGGTTCTTGTTTTTGTGTCCCGGGCGCCCAGTATTTCGTAGGAGCCGTAATCATCATTTCCATCAAACAAGAAATGCAATTGTTGATTGCAAGCTTGGAAGGACGGGACACCCTGTCTCTTGTCAAAGCCATGACTTGATCAGATAACTCTTTGCGTTTGACTCCAATCATGCACACATAGCTGACAGGCACGGCACCTTCCTCGACAGCATCTGGCGGCATATCAAAGGCACCAGCCGGCATGATTCCTGCTCTTGCGTAGCGACGCGCCACCGCCTCTTCCGATGCGTTTGGAGGGGGGATTTCCATGGGAATGGTGTGTCGAGGATTGGCGTGTCCGTTTGTTCCTTGAATTTGAAATTGGAACCCGTTGGACTGACGGACAGCATGTGGATTTCGGTAGAGAACCTCACCGGTTGAAAGGCTCAGCTTCTGCATGGAAACATGTCGCAAAGAAGAAACAACGGTAGACAAATCGGCCGGGATGAAATTGGAAGTGAGCATGGTGCAAGCCTTGATGACATCCTCAGTCGTGCAGATGAACGGTATGGCCAAAAGATCAATCACATCAAATGGCTTTTTGTAGAACGGCCCAGAAGGCACGCAGAAATTCTCTAAATACGTCCGTGCCACGACATTGCAGTGCACGAGAATTTCTGTTTTAGGTCCTAGACGCATCTTTGCAGCCACACCATACTTGTCCATTTCGGCCTCAAACCGCGCACGAGTCGGCTCGTAACACGACATATCAACTTTGATGTTTTTGATGGTGATTTGTTCCTCGATGATCATAAATTGACGCATGAGCAGATTCAAAGACAAAACAATATTGGCTGTGTCTTCGCCGAGCTCCTTTTTGTCGCTGCCTGCACTGACGATGTTGATGTTTCTTTTGGGATCATTGTGAGTGGCCATGGTAAATGCAAGGAAACGAGACAGGAAAGCAACCAAACTGGTATGTTCGGCTTGGCCAACGCTTTGGAGCAAGGCGGTAAAGTCTTTGTTCAAGTTTCCATAAGTCATGCATTTTCGAACAAAAGTCAGTTCCTGTTTTGTTCTCTCGCCGG
>JAIYCK010000113.1 GCA_027488055.1 Flavobacteriales bacterium
ATAAATAGGTCTGAGAGCTCTATGAGTTTGTATTCGTTGACACTTGTTTCGTCGGGAAGATGCTCCACACCAGCCAATTTCGCTAACTCGTTGCCTGTTAATATTCGACTTGTGCGGACATCGGCAGGTAATTGATCAAATCCGATGGCTATCTTGGTGGTCGGTTGCGGCAATTGGAAGAGTCCTGCTTTGGCCCGCGTATACCAATGACCTCCCATGCGAGCCACTTGGTCCATTTTAATGGGGTCTATCTTGCCATCTTCGTTGAGTACCTCGGTGCGGATGTGGATTTTGATGATCTCACAGACCACCAAATTGCCTGCTCCGCCGTTTTGGCCCAATTCGATCACCTGATTGATTTTGCACTCGAACTGCACCGGCGATTCTCCCACGCGAGGTGGACGAACCAAGTCGGACTGCACAGGGGTGAGTCCCGCTTTTTCAAATTCGTTGATCCCTTTTGCGTATTCTGTGCTGGCCAACGACATTTGTTCGACCATTGCATGGTTTACGATATTGATCACACATTCTGGCACTGCCTTGGCATTTTCATAACTGTGTTTGGTGGTGTTATCCCGTCCTCTGCGGGCTGGCGAAAAAATGGCAATCGGCGGCGCCACACTAAAAATATTGAAAAAGCTATACGGGGCAAGATTAACGTTCCCTTCTTCATCAATGGTGCTGACAAAGGCAATGGGACGCGGACCGACTGATCCTAAAAGATATTGGTGCAATTCTGGAACCAGCAGTTCCTGTGGATTGAGACTAAGCATGATTGTGTTTTGTGGTGCAAATATCTGATGTAGGAGGCCTTCAAATGAAAGAAATTACGCTTTCACTGTGATGAAACATTATTTAAGCTAAATTGCTTTACTTTTTACTAAACCCTTATTACATGAAAAAAATTTACGTATCGTTGGCGCTCGCCATTTTGACTTTTGTAGGAGCGGCGCAGGTAGCCGTGGATAATACGCAAACCGTGCAGTCAGCCGTGGAAAATGTCTTTTTTGGCAATGGTATCTTCGTCGCCAATGTGACTTTCAATGGCGCACCAGCCGATGTAGTGCACGATCAATTTGGCATTTTCACAGATGAAGTTAACGGCATTGGTATTACCAGCGGTTTGTGCATGAGCACAGGTATTGTGGTGGATATGAATGCGAACTCAATTTCTATGGGCTATCCTTCAAACCCCTATTTGATGCAGGATCCAGACGTATTGGCATTGCTCACCAATGAATTGTATTTGGGAGATTTGGCGAGTTTGGAATTTGACTTTATCGCCACAGGCAATATCTGTAATTTCGAATATGTCTTCGCCTCAGATGAGTATCCAGAGTTTGTGGAAACTTCATTCAATGATCATTTCGGTTTTTTTGTGAGCGGTCCAGAAATATTTGGTCCATATAGCAATGGCGCTGTCAACATTGCCTTGATACCTGGCACTACCGAAAGCGTAAGTATAAATTCCCTCAACGCGTTTGAGCATCCCGAACTATATGTAGACAATACATTGGCTACAACAGGAGTTGGTTTAGATGCCTTTACAACAGTGTTGAATGCACACATTGAAAACCTAGTTGTAGGTGAGACTTACCATGTGAAGTTGGTCATTGCAGATGTGACTGACTCAGCTTTGGATTCAGGTGTTTTTTTGCGCGGCGACAGCTTTCAACAGGAATGTGCAGAGGTTGGTGCTGGCGGTGCAATGACCGAGACCTGCATGCTCAGCACCTTGCAAGCCGAGGTACACTATACGGAGAATTGCGGCACAGTTTCGCTCACCAATTTGAGTGAGATGAACATCGAAACCACCAACTGTTATTATGATATGGGTGATGGAAATACCACGGCAGCGTGCGATGCGAATACCTTTTATACCTACGATGCCCCCGGAACGTATACGTTGAAATTGGTGTATGAAGTAGGGGCATTCAAAGCCAAGTATACTGTGGGTGAATTATTGATCAGCGACACAGCTCCGATCACACCAACCATAGGTTTGAGCGTGGATGCGACACAGGTGCAAATTGAAAATTGGGATGGTGTATCCGCTTTGCAGTGGTACTTAGATGGCCTAGCTATTGCGGGCGCAACGGGTAACAGCACTCCAATTGTAGGTGCCGGCGCCTACAGCGTGGTTGCCAATAATGGTTGCCCAGCAACATCAGAGCCTTTGCAGGTCAATGGCATCGATGGCTTGGACGTTACGCGCCCCTTGGCAGTGTATCCGAATCCATCTGATAACGGTTTGCGTTTGCGCTTGAACGGTTCGGCAGGCCGCATTGAAGTACACAACGTTGCGGGCCAATTGGTGTGGAGCCAATGGGTGACATCTGGGGTAGAGATTACCTTGGATCAAGCAGCAGGCGTTTACAGCGTGAAGTGCATGGATGCGCATGGTCAATTGTTGGATCAGTGCAAAGCCGTTGTGCAATAAGTAATATAAATGATAAGATCTTTAGAAGAAGAGGCATGCGCCTCTTCTTTTTTTTGGATTTCAGCATGTTTTGAGGCGATGCCCAAGAGTCAATCCAAATGCACTAATTTTATATTATTGAATCGGATGTTGTGCTCACATTCGGACATTTGTATTCAAAATGAAAAGATCGATCTACATCCTCATCGGAATCGTTTGTTTGAGTTTTCTGACTCAAATGGAATCGCATACGACGATAAGTGGCGACTTTGACGGAGATGAGAAGGAAGAAAGAGCTTCTATTGATACAGATGTACCCGGTCAAAAAGGTAATGGAGAGCGCGAAATGTACATTGCATCCTCCAGCAAAGTGGTGTTTTCAAGTAAAAAATTTCCTTCCATTGCGATCGGTAACGCCAGTGCGCTTTACAATATCGGGGATATCAATTACAATCAAACCGACGAAATCCTAATAAGTGGATGGCATGATCCATTCGACCCATTTTATCAAGGTTATGCGGTATACACCTTTGATACATCCAAACAAGGGTGGCTGAAGGTCTTGGACGCCAACGCACCATCTGCTATCCGAGGCTCGCCGGAGCAATGGGTCTATCGAAAGAATGATACCATTTTTTATTGGACGTCAATGCTTACGGATAACCTATTGAAAATCGATACCTTGTGTTGGATCAGCCATTGATCGTTTTCAGGTACTCCTGAAGTGTTGCAGGGAGTCGACATTTGCAAGCACAAAACAACAAGAACCAATTGCAAACCTTTCGAGAATCATATGACTTAATTTCGAATTGCTCAAACAAAATGCGACAGGATGGATACCGTTTTCCTCCATCGCGTGTGCCAGTAAAGTCGAATCTTAAATACCACTTGCCATGCCTCTTCACATTACATATATACAAGGCGGAATGAAGGAGTTTTCAGAAACAGGAGTATACCCCAGACGTTTGACTGTTCACGATGTTGATGTAAATAAAACTTGGAGGCGCAAGATCACGGAGAAGAATTGTAAAGGTGATTTTAAAATGGGGAATATCATTTTGTACTCTTATCATATCGAGATCGAAGATGATATCGTAACTATTTTTGATTCAAAAGGCAAGCGAGTTAAAGACTTCACGATGGATCATATCATGTGTGATTGATGATTTTCGACTGGAGAAGCTCAGAAGCAATCAGATGTATTGGCTTTACGCAGCCTGAGTTCTCATTTAAATTAAGTCGGTGTAAAGATCGCTGGGATGTTTTATTTTCATCCTGATCCTGGTGGTCGCTCGAAAGGATAGCCATTAAACTTGAAGAATATGCTCGTTGCCCCATTTCTCCATTTCAGCAAGCAATGGCCCCATGCTTTTGCCACGTTCGGACAATGAATATTCCACACGGGGTGGAGTCTCGTTGTATTGTTTGCGTATGACCAATTGGTCGTTTTCCATTTCTTTCAATTGATCGGTCAAAACTTTTCGTGAAATCGCGGGAATACGCGCAGCAATTTCTCCAAAACGCCTTGTGTCGTTGCGCAAACAATACAAAATCACTGGCTTCCACTTGCCGCCTATCAACTCCAACATAGCGCTGACAGGACACAAGTTAGCTTGCTTCTTTTTTACTTTAGTTACCATGTGGTTACTACTCATTTATTGGTTACTGAAAGGTAACATGTTACATATAGTTACTAGCATTAGTTACTTTGCGTAACAAATGTAATTATTTAATTAAAAAAAAAAAAAAATGATTTTAGTAACAGGAGCAACGGGACAATTCGGAAACACAACAATTGATTTTCTATTGGCAAAAGGTGTGTCCGCCAATCAGATTTTGGCTTTGGTCAGAAATCGAGCATCTGCTGATTCTTTGGAGAGCAAAGGGGTGGGCATCGCAATTGGCGATTATGACAATTATGATTCGCTTGTGGAAGCCTTCAAGGGAGTGGAAAGACTGCTATTCATTTCGGGCAATGACATCAGCAAACGTCTTTCACAACATGAGAATGTAATCAAGGCGGCGGAGGAAGCGGGCGCTAAACATGTGGTTTATACAAGTTTTCAAAGAAAAGATGAAACGGAAGCATCGCCGCTTTGGATGGTCGCACAATCGCATATTCAAACCGAAAAATGGTTGAAGGGAAGCGGCATGGAATACACCATATTGAAGAATAACCTGTACATGGATTTCTTGCCTGGCTTTATTGGTGAGAACGTGCTGGAAACAGGTACTATTTATGTGCCCGCCGAGAGCGGAAGAGTGAGCTCCGTATTGCGCTCTGAAATGGCCGAAGCAGCCGCTACCATCTTGACCACAGAAGGTCATGCAGGGAAGGAGTATGACTTCGCCAATTTGGAGGCGGTATCGTATCAAGAGATCGCGCAAATTATTGCGGAAGTCACAGGTAAAGAGATTGCCTACATCTCTCCATCTGCTTCAGAATACGAAAACACATTGACGAGCTTTGGTTTACCCGCTGAAGTCATTGGAATATTCTCAAGTTTTGCTGTCGCGCAAGCCAAAGGAGAATTGGATGTGGTAAGCACAGATTTGGTCGAATTGCTTGGAAGAAAACCAATGTCCGTAAGGAGCTTTTTATCAGCTCTATATCTACCAAAAATTTAGTGCTTTAAATGTTGAATAAATCAATCACTCAAATGCGGACAAAAACAAAAAGGCTGAAGTTCAAACTTCAGCCTTTTTGTAATATTTAAAACTAACTTGATCAGTTATCTTTCGATTGCCCATGATTGGTGACTACATTAATTAAACTATATACTATTGGGACAACATCATCAGCAAGTAAGGGCTTAGCTTGTCCATAGTCTAATCATGCAATTTATAATTTGAATTGTGTAAGTCCATACCCATGCTTAAAGGTCTCCTTCGTTCCATTGTGGAAAAGCAAATAATCAACCCATAAAAGATAAGACCATGGTAATTCTCTTCGATAACCTATTTGTACCTGGACATGATCAATAAGGACATTAAATAGTGCAGAGTAATAGGTGCATCAGCACACATAACTTTTTGTCTTGTGCTCTATTCCGTCAAGCAGCGGAACTCATCTGCTACATGCCTTCGGCACTTTCCAAAACCTTCTTCTTGAGCTCTTCTTTGAAAAGACTTATTTTTTTGAGCAAAGAAGGATCAGAGGTAGCCATTATCTGCGCGGCCAAAATTCCCGCATTGCGGCCACCATTAAGGGCGACCGTAGCAACGGGCACTCCTGCGGGCATCTGAAGTATACTCAATACACTGTCCCATCCATCGATGCTGTTGCTGGATTTGATAGGAACACCAATGACCGGTAGTGGGGTAATACTGGCTGTCATACCAGGCAAATGTGCAGCACCTCCAGCTCCTGCGATGATCACTTTCAATCCTCGTTCTTCGGCGGTTTTGGCATAGTCATACATTCGCTCTGGGGTGCGGTGAGCGCTTACCACAGTGATTTCATATGCAACACCCAAACTCTTGAGGATATCGGCTGCTTCTTGCATGATGGGCAAATCGCTTTTGCTGCCCATGATTATTCCTACCATCTTATCTTGATTTTACATTAAAATACCTGCAATAGTGGCACTTAAATAGGAGGCCAAGGTACCACACAACAAGGCTCTCAAGCCGAGCTTAGCTAGGTCTGCCCGACGCTCTGGAGCCAAAGCGCCGATACCTCCAATTTGCATCCCCACACTACTGAAATTCGCAAATCCACAGATTGCAAAACTAGCAATCAAAATTCCTTTTTCGCTCACGACTGGAACGGCTTGTGTCGTCATGTTTTTGAAAGCAACGAATTCGTTGATAGTCAATTTCTGCCCGAGTAAGGTCGCTACGTTGTTGAGATCTTCCGCGGGGGTCCCCATTGCCCATGCCATTGGATAGAACAATTTACTGAAGATAAAGTCAAGTGTCAAACCATCCCAAAAACAACCTAGAAGGGCATTGATCAAGGCAATCAAAGCAATGAATCCAATCAACATCGCGATGACGTTCATCGCAATCTTGAATCCATCTCCGGCTCCATGACTGATGGCGTCGATCAAATTGCTATGCTCTTTTTTGACTTCCAATTTCACCTTTCCCATGGTCTGACTTTCTTCTGTCTCGGGAAAGACAATTTTTGAAATCACTAGTGCACCTGGTGCCGCCATGAGACTTGCAGCTAATAAATATTCTGCTTTGGCGCCCATGTTCACATACACAATCAGGATTCCACCTGCTATGCAAGCCAAACTGCCGCTCATGCTCGCAAGCAATTCACTTTTTGTCATGGTACTCAAATAAGGGCGTATCATCACTTGTGCTTCTACTTGACCTACAAATGCACTCGCTACGTTGCTCAGTGCTTCGGCACCGCTAACGCGCATCACCCAATTCATGGCTTTTGCAATCTTCGATACGATGAATTGCATGATCCCCAAATGGTACAAGATCGCGACCAATACGCACACCAGAATAATGGTGGCAGTTATATTGAAGGCAAAGACAAAGGTGTTATCATCGCGATAATTCACAACCTCGCCAGCATTGCTCAATGAGGCAACACCACCATATACAAATGCTGCACCCTCTTTAGCAAACTGCTCGATTTTTTCCATGCCACTTCCGAGCTTCTGAAAAAACCAGGTCACAGGTTGTACCTTAAGGATAAGTAAGGCTAGCACGATTTGTAAACCTAAACCACTTAGTACAAGGCGATAGTTGATTCGCTTTTTGTTGTTCGAACACAAATACGCAATTCCAAGTATGACCGCAATTCCTATCAATCCAATGAAACGATCCATAATCTTTGTTTTTTGACGAGTTGACTGCTTTGTTATTTCGACACAGCGCATTGCAAAGCTATCTGAGCTGAATGCAAAGTATCAGTGATCTTCAAAGAACGTATATATTACGCAACGTTCGAAATAAAAAATATTGACTGAGTCGAATCAGTAATGATAAGCGACTTAAATACTGGTTTTTCTGCGATTGATCTCGTCGCGAATGTGCGAAGCTTTCTCATAATCTTCTTGCTCCAATGCTGTATCAAGTAGGCGCTGAAGATCATCCATACTCATCGCTCCAGTTGTGTCTTCGGCGATCGTCTCAAGATCTAACTCTTCATCTTCTTCGATCTCATCATCGGTTTCGATACCACTTACACCGGCCATTTCAAGGATGAACTCCAAGCAATAAATAGGGCAATTGAAACGAACAGCGATCGCCACAGCGTCACTGGTGCGCGCATCGATTTCTGCCGTGCGGCCATTTTGATTTACAATTAATTTAGAGAAAAAGATGCCTTCCACTAAGTTGTAGATCAATATTTCTTCGACTTCGATGTGAAAACTATGAGCCAATGACCTGAAAAGGTCATGCGTCAATGGACGGCTAGGTGTCATTTTCTCCAATTCGATAGCAATGGCCTGTGCTTCTGGACCGCCAATCACAATCGGTAGTCTGCGATGGCCATCTGATTCAGAAAGCACCATGGCATATGCTCCGGTCGTGCTTCCACTTGGAGCAATGTCGCCTATTTGCAATTCTATTTTTGCGTTACTCATAGCTACGATCGATTCCCTTCTGTTTTCCTCGTAATACGAAGATAAGATTTATTTTTTGAATGAGTGACGCTTATTTGGCGGCCATGTGCACTTTGGCTGCTTCTATGATCTTGGGCAATACTTCAAACGCATCTCCAACGATACCATAATCAGCTGCTTTGAAGAAAGGCGCTTCTGGATCCTTGTTGATCACCACAATTGTTTTACTTCCATTCACTCCAGCCAAGTGCTGAATCGCACCGCTGATACCCACGGCAATATACAAGTTCGGACGAATCGTGATTCCTGTCTGACCAACGTGCTCATGGTGAGGTCTCCATCCAATGTCACTCACAGGGCGTGAACAAGCAGTGGCTGCACCTAAAATTTTGGCAAGTTCCTCAATGGGGCCCCAATGCTCTGGGCCTTTCATGCCACGACCAGCGGATACCACCAAGTCTGCCTCAGGAAGTGGAATCTCACCGTCTTTTGCTTCGGACTTGAATTCTTTCACCACGATGCCTGCTTTGCCTGTATCTGCACTGAAAGACTCCACTGGTGCAGTTCCTTCTGTCATTTTAATTCCAAATGAGTTGGGAGATACAGTGATCACTTTTTTCTCGGTAAGCAATTGAATGTCGGCAATGGCTTTTCCGCTGAATACATTTTTTTTCACTACAAATGCAGCGTTGGGCAAGTCTGTGGCACCTGGGATAAGGCCTGCATCCAATCGGGCTGCCACGCGAGGCGCAACCATTTTACCTGTGATGTCATGGCTGAATACCACTACTTGCGCAGAAGATGCTTCCACAGCGGACAAGATAGCACGCGTAAGTTGCTGCGAATCGCTGGTGTTCACGTCTGACATGTGCATCACTTTGCTTGCTCCTACTGCGCCTAAACCGCCGTCACCGTTCAATGTGCCGGCTACGAGTGCAATGGCCTGTGTGCCCATTTGCGCTGCCAAAGCTGCGCCATAGGAAACTGCTTCAAGGCTGCTTTTAGCAACTTTGCCTTGGTGTTGATCTGCAAATATTAATATTGACATAGTGTGAATTTCTTGTGGTAATGGTTGGATTAAATGGCTTTTGCTTCTTCTGACAACAGTCGAATCAAATCGCCAGCTTGCTCTGCATCGATGTATTTACAGCCGCTTTTTGCTGGAGGAAGGCTATATCCAACAACTTGTGTGCTATTGCTTGCATTTACTCCGGCAATGACTTCCAACGGCTTCGTGCGCGCTGCCATGATGCCACGCATATTTGGAATGCGTTGCTCTGCCATTCCTTTGGCTGCACTCAAAACGACAGGAACTTGTACTTCTAATATTTCATGACCGCCAGGTACTTCACGCTCGATAGTGGCTGTCTGACCAGCTACATCCAATTTCGTTGCAAGGGCCACATAGGGAACATCCAATAGTTCTGCAACCATACCAGGTACTACAGATCCGTTGTAATTGATCGTTTCTTTGCCACAAAGGATAAGATCGAATTGCTTGTCTTTCGCGTAGGCCGCAATTTGTTTGGCAATGAACAACGAGTCTCCTTCTGGAGCATCGATGCGCACTGCATCATCTGCACCAATGGCTAACGCTTTACGAATAATGGGCTCATAATCTGCTCCACCTACCGATAAAATAGTGACATTGCCGCCCATGGATTCCTTGATTTCCAATGCTCTTACCAAGGCATACCATTCATCATAAGGGTTCACAATGAAGGTGACACCGTTTTCATCAAACTTGGTGTTGCCGTCTGAAAAGGCAATTTTGGAGGTTGTATCAGGCGCCTTGCTGATGCAGACTAATATCTTCATTCGGGTATTTTTACGTTCTGAATTTGTGCCTGCGAAAGTAATACCATTTGCACTTAGAATAAATGCACACCTTTAAAAATTCGGAGGCACTTTGATCCAAAACAACAGGCTTAGTCAAATCACATATTCAACGCCATCTCCTGGATTTCTTGGTCGTTGGAAATCAGCCACGGACCGTCTAAATCAGCCCAAGAAGCCAA